>CANQYH010000140.1 GCA_947628025.1 uncultured Lachnospiraceae bacterium
GTCGATCCCTACTTCGACCCCGATGAGCAGTGCGGCGGCCATGCGCAGCACCATGGCCTCTGTCGACCACCCCTCGGCAGCCAACAACACTCCTCTGAACATGATACCTGCCACTCCTTTCCCCCGAGAGCCTCCGCCGCAGCCCCGGCCGGAACACGTTCCCCATCGTTCAGCCATTCCCATTTCCCGCTGCCGGGGCCTGCCGCCGGATAAAAAAAGAGTAAAGCAATTCTGTGGAATTCCCCACAAATATTACCTTACTCTCTCATCTCTCAGGCAAATCTATTGATTTACTTAATCATATCACACGATTCCGCCGGTGTCAAGCAATTTCAACAGATTTAAACGAGATTTCAACAATTTTCAACGATTTATGATATTCAGGCCAAATGCCAGTTTTTTTGCATTTTCTACAACTGCAGAGCTGCGATTTGGGCAAACAGGCCACGGATTGGAAAATACTCCCATATTTTTCATTATTATCCAAATATGGAGAATCGCCAAATATCGACAATACTGGGATAATATCGGTAAGGGGTGATAGTCATGATCGTTTACCAACCGTTATGGAGAACCATGAAAGAAAAAAAGATCAGCCAGTACCGTTTGATCACGTATTACGGCTTCAGCCGGGGGCAGCTGAACCGGTTAAAACACAACGAATGTGTGTCGACGAACACCATCGGCATCCTGTGTACCATCTTAAACTGCACGGTATCCGACATCATGGAATTTCATATGGACAACAGCGAGCACGCGTTCCCCACTCCCGAGATGTATGAGCTCCACCTGAAAGGGCTCTTCGCGCCGGAGGACCTGCCCGACGAGGAAGCGGACGCCGAACCGACCGAACTGGAGAAACCGGAAGCGCTGGCGGAGCTGGAAGAACGAAAGCGGCTGGAGACGATGGCGGAATGGAACGAGCCGGAAAGTCCGCAGGATCAACATACGGCTGAAGCGGATACGGCAGAATAAAAGACCGCGGGCCGGATCCGGTTTCCCGTCTCGGCCCGCGCATTTTTCCGATTCATCTGAATAAAGCCTCGCCGCCGGAACCAGGTCCCGTGCCAGGCCGCGGTCAATTCCCATAGGGTGCTGCCTTGTCTCCGGCGGTTTTCAATCAGAAAACGCTCGCCGCAAAACAGCCTCCTGCCTTTTCTGTGCTTTCACCCGCCGTTTTGTTTCGGCAAACTCGCCCTGCAGGAGTCACCGGATAAGATCCGCCAGTCTCCCTGTGACCCGCCGCAGCATTTCTACTTCGCTCTTCGCCGTCGCGTCCAGAAGCGACGCGTCTTTCGTGCGGGTAACGGTCGTGATCGGAAGCCCCTCCCGCTGCAGATAATATTTCGCATTCACCGGATACACCTGACGCTCGATCAGGGCACAGATCGTCAGCGCGTCGGCCAGGTCCCGCATCTTCTCGCCGCAGGGATCCGCACACAGCGCAGCGTAAAGGCTGCACTGCATATTGGCCATCACGCCGCTGTAACCGGCTGCTCCCAGCCGCAGCGACTCCAGAAGCGTCGCCGTGTTGGCGTTGTAGAGCTTCATATTCGTGCCGCGGATCGCTTCCAGCTTCTTCTCGATCAGGCGGATGTCGCAGCAGGTGTCTTTCAGGAAATAAAACCGGCCGGTCTTAGCGCACGTCCGCAGAAGTTCCGGGGAGAGGACCCTCTTATAAGGATAAGGGCACTCGTAAAATCCCAGCTTGACGTCCCGCGGGACCGCATCCAGCAGCCTCCAGAGGGCCTGCAGCCAGACCTCGTCGCTCTCTTTCTCCCTGGCCAGGCGGTTTGTGATCAGAATGACCGCATCCACCCCCGTATCCGCAACGGCGCATATCTCCTCTGCCTGCTCTTCAAAGGAATCCGAAATATGCCCGGAAGCGATGACCGGGACCCGGCCGGCCGCCTGTTTCCGGACAAAACTGGCGTATCCCACCCGTTCCTCCAGCGTCAGACAAAACATCTCCGTCGACTGACAGACCGCGAACAGGCCGGAAGAACCGTTTTTGATGTACCATTCCACCAGTTCCCCCAGCGCTCTGTAATCGATTTTTCCATCCTCCGTAAACGGGGCCAGCATCACCGGCCAGACCCCGCCGGGGAAATGATTCTCACTCATACCTGCCTCTTTCTGCCTTTTCGAGGCGTCTTTCTCTCCGCTTTTCATCCGGCGTCTCCCGGACCCGTTCTGGCCGCTCTGTCTTTTCCGCCGCTCTACGGCTGGCCGCGGAACACGATCTCCCCGCCCGGGCTCATGGATTCCACGATCGCCAGGGATTCCAGCTGAATCCCCATGCTGCGGATCCGCTCGCCGCCGCTCTGGAAGCCTTTCTCGATCGCGATGCCGATCCCCTCCACGGTCGCCCCGGCCGCCTGCACCAGCTCCAGCAGTCCCATGAGGGCGCAGCCGTTGGCGAGAAAATCATCGATCAGCAGCACATGGTCCCCCGGCGTCAGGAATTTCTTCGATACGATCACCTCGTATTCGCGTCCGTGGGTAAAGGACTGGATCTTGGTGCGGTAATTGTCCTGGTCCAGATTGATGCTCATGGATTTCTTCGCGAATACGACCGGCACCCCGAACTCCCTGGCCGCCACGGCCGCGATGCCGATGCCGCTGGCCTCGATGGTCAGGATCTTGTTGATGGGTTTCCCCGCAAACAGGCGCTTCCACTCTTTCGCCATCTCCTCAAACAGGCCGATATCCATCTGATGATTGATAAAACTGTCGACTTTCAGTACGTTTCTTTCCCGGACAATCCCGTCTTTCCGAATGCGTTCCTCCAATAACTGCATCTGCCGCGCCTCTTTTCTTTTGTATTTTCCGCCATTTCACCGCAATGCTCCGGTTCTGTCCCGGAAACTGCCCCTAGTCTAGCACAGACTGCCTCAAAAAGCAATGGCGCTATTCCAAAAGCCCCAGGATCTCCTCATAGCTCAGGCTGCCAAGCGATACGTTCTCGTCCGTGATGATCTGGTCTGCCAGGTCCGCCTTGGCCTGCTGCAGTTTTAGAATATTTTCCTCGACGGTCCCTTTCGTGATCAGCTGCACCACGGTCACCGTTTTCTCCTGCCCGATTCGGTGGGCCCGGTCGGCGGCCTGGTTCTGGGCCGCCACGTTCCACCACGGGTCGTAATGGATCACCATGTCGGCGGCGGTCAGGTTCAGCCCGGTGCCTCCCGCTTTCAAAGAGATCAGAAATACGGGCGCCTCCCCTTTCTGGAACGCATTCACCAGGCGCAGCCGCTCCTCTTTCGGCGTCGCCCCGGTCAGCATAAAGCAGGGGACCGACGCTTCCTCCAGCCGCTGCCGGATCAGTTCCAGCATCGAAGTAAACTGGGAAAACAAAAGGATCTGATAGCCGGACTCCACGCCGGAACTTAAAAGATCCATGCAGGTCTCCAGCTTGGCCGAGCCGCCTTTGTAGTCCTCGTAAACCAGGCGCGGATCGCAGCAGATCTGACGGAGCCTGGTGAGCGCCGCCAGGATCTGGATCTTGCTGTCCTGCTCGCCGCCTTCCAGCCGTTCTTTCAGCTGCAGGGCGCGGGCCGCGTACAATTCTTTCTGCTGCGCTTCCATCTGGGAATAAACCACGGTCTCCAGCTTCTCCGGAAGTTCTTTCAGCACGTCCCGCTTCAGCCTGCGCAGCAAAAAAGGCGCGGTCATCCGCCGCAGCATCTCCAGCGCCTCCCCGCTGCCCTCGCGGACGATCGGGGACTCGAAACGCTCCTTGAACCGGGAATATGAATAGAGGAACCCCGGCATCAGGAAATCGAAAATGCTCCAGAGCTCGCTGAGCCGGTTCTCGATGGGCGTCCCAGTCAGCGCGAACCGGGTCCGGGCTTTCACCGCTTTCACGGCCCTGGCGCTCTGAGTCGTAGGATTTTTGATATATTGGGCCTCGTCAATGACCTGGAACCGGAATTCCTGCTTCTGATAAAGCGCCAGGTCCCGTTTCAGCAGGTCGTAGGAGGTCACTACCACCTCGTAATCCTGCATTTGCTTCAGCCGTTCCTCCCGCTCCAAAGCGCTGCCCGTGGCCAGGAGTACCCGCAGCGACGGCGCGAATTTCTGGATCTCGCATTCCCAGTTGTAGACCAGGGACGCGGGGCAGACGATCAGCGAGACGCTTTTTTCTTTGCGGGACTCGTCGAAGAGCAGGCTTATGATCTGCACGGTCTTGCCCAGCCCCATGTCGTCGGCCAGGATGCCGCCGAAACCGTAGAAATCCAGGGTCCTGAGCCACCGGTAACCCACTTTCTGGTAACCGCGCAGGATCCGGTCGAACCCCTCCGGCAATTCGAAATCGCTGTCTTCCACCGACCGCATTCCGCGGACGATCGACTTGAAACGAGCGTTCCGCTCCAGGCGCAGGTCCCTCCGCTCTCGGTACAGGCTGTCCAGATACAGCGCCCGGTACAGCGGGACCTGAAACTCCCGGTTCTTCTGGTCCTTTTTCGGCACGTCCATGCCCTCGACCATGCGGGCCACAGTCATCAGCCCGTCATCCTCCAGGCGCAGGAATTCCCCGGATTTCAGCCGGTAATAGCTGCGCTTTTCCCGGTACGCCTCCAGGATTTCCGACAATTCGCTGCCGTTTAAATCGCCTGCGTCCACGGTCAGGGTCAGCCACCCGCTGTCCGCCTGGATCCCGACCGACACCTCTTTCGGCGGCGCGACCCGCAGATGGCTCATATCCTCCGGCAGCCAGACCTCGCCCAGCTGCTTCAGTTCCGCGATCCCTTCCGAGACCAGACGGTATACGGCCGCCTCGTCGTTTTTGATCATCAGATCGTTGGTACCCGGTTCCCGGTACTGAAAATACTTGGCCAGGACCCGGCCGACGCGGAACTCTCCCGGCACGTCCCGGCTGATATTCGCCGGCACATGCTCGTCCTCCATCGGATGGAACGAATAGCTACCGTAAGACAGCGTGGGCCGCAAGATCACCGTATTGGCGTCGGGGCTCTCCAGCACGAATCTGGCTTTCAGTTCCACGGGCCGGTACGTGTCCCAGTCCACGTCCCGGCACCGCAGCATCCCGTAGGATTCGATCTTTTTCAGGACGCGCTCATAAAACAGCGGCACGTCTTTCTCATTGACCAGCACCTCGTAAGGCGCTCCGTAGCCCTGGGTCATCTGCCGGAAGAATACCTCCATCTGCCGGCTGAACGCCGGTTCGCACTGATACAGGTCGTCGCCTTTCACGATATAGAGGTGTTTCTCCCCCATAAACGACATGAGCCCCTTGTCCAGCGACACGCGAATGCCGCGGCCGCCTGCCCGCTCCACATTTACGGTGACTACCGGGTTTTCCTGCCGGACGCGCATGTTCTTTTTCCGTCCCTGGGCGTCCTCCGTCTCGACCTCCTGCCCCGCCAGCAGTCCAAAAAAGCGGTCCCGCCGCACGCGGATCAGGTTCAGGTCACGCATCACGGGCGCCGCCGCATAAAGGCTCTTGCGAAATTCCATATAATGCTCCCGGTAGGCGTCGGACACTTCCAGGATCATATCCAAAAGCTTCCGCGAATTCACGTCAAAGGCGTCGCGGCTGTGGTAAAAGGCCAGAGTTTTCCCATACTCGACATACGAACCGTTTTCTACCGCTTCCGAAAAAGCCACCAGATCCCGGACCACATAATAGCGCTTCCTGCCGACCCTGAATTCCACCCGGATATCCTGCCGCTGGATGAAAAGCCTCGGGACCAGCTGCACCGGCTCCTCCGTCTCCCGCTCCGCGATCGAAGCCACTTCCCGGTTCGTGTATTCCCGGATCATCGTGCGTACCTGGGCAGAAGTGGACACGGGCCGGTCCGGCGCGCCCTCCGACCATTTTTCATAATATTCAAACAACGCTTTCTCATGGGGACACGGCCCCCGGTAGGAACTGCCGTTTCCACAGGAACAGGAGCAGCTGTTGATCTCGCTGCCCCTGACTTCCAGGCGCACGTGGTACTGACGGCCATGATCCTCCACCGTACCCTCTACGCCCGTTTCCCCTTTCCAGAAAACCTTTGTCTGCATTTTGACGATTCTCATGGACAACCTCCGCCATGGAAAACATAGGAAACGCCAACGAACGATCTTCCGATCTTTACATACGCTCCGGGGCGCTAAAGCCCAGCAGACCGATGCAGGTCTCCAGCACGCGCTTCACCAGCGTGATCAGCGCGATATAACCGGCCTGCTTTTTGGCGTCCTCCTCTTTCAGGATCATCGTCGTATTATAGAAACTGCCGAACGCGTCGGACAGCTCATAGATGAACTGGCAGAGCCGGTGCGGCGCATTCTCCAAAAACGCGGTCTCGACCACGTCGTTGAACGCCGACAGTTTCCGCATCAGGGCCTTCTCCTCCGCGGATCCGGCGGGACGGATCTGCTCCTGCTTCTCAGCCGCCGGGCCGCCCTTTCCGCTCTGCAGCTCCGCATACCGGGCCAGGATCGACTTGATCCGAACGATCGTATACAGGATATACGGCCCGGTATTGCCCTCAAACGATGTGAAGCGGTCGATATCGAACACATAGTCCTTGGACACCTGGTTGGAAAGGTCCCCGTATTTTAAGGCCGCCAATCCGATGATCCGCGAGGCTTTTCTGGCCTCCTCCTCGTCCATGGTCCGGTTTTCCATGATCCGCTCGTATACCTTGTCGTTGATCTCCTGCACCAGGTATTCCAGCCGCATGACGCCGCCGTCCCTGGTCTTGAACGGTTTCCCGTCTTTGCCGTTCATGGTCCCGAACATCAGATGGACCAGCTTCGTCTCCGGCTTCACGTAGCCGGCCTTTTTCGCCACGCGGAAGACCTGGATGAAATGCAGCTCCTGGCGCTTGTCCGTGATGTAAATGTATTCGGACGGAGCGTAAAGCCGCTCCCTCTCCAGGATCGTGCCCAGATCGGAGGTGGCGTAAAGAGCCGCGCCGTCGGACTTGCGGATGATGCAGGGCGGCAGTTCCTTGGGGTCTGACGGTTCCGCGATATCCACCACCAGCGCGCCCTCGCTGGTGTAAGCCAGGCCCCGCTGCTGCAGGTCCTCGATCAGTTCCGCGATATAGGGTTTGGAATCGCTTTCCCCTTTCCAGAGGTCAAAATACACTTCCAGATTGTCATAGTTCTTTTTCAGATCCGGCAGAGACAGCGCCATGATGTGCTTCCAGATGGCGACAAACGGCGGATAGCCCTCCTGCAGCCTGCGGGTCGCCTCATGGGCGCGGTCCTTAAACGCCTCGTCCGTCTTGGACCTGGCGCTGGCCGCCGGATAGATCTCCTCCAGCTCGCCGATCGTAAACGGGGCTTCTCCCGGATATTCTCCGGCAAAGCTTTCATCAAAATACGGCAGATCCGGCTTCCGGTCCCGCAGTTCCTCAATGATCAGTCCCATCTGCAGGCCCCAGTCGCCCAGATGTACGTCGCCGATCATATGATAGCCCAGGAAATTGCCCATGCGCTTGATGCACTCGCCGATGATCGCCGGGCGCAGATGGCCCACATGCAGGGGTTTCGCCACATTCGCCCCGCCGTAATCCACGATGACCGTGGTCCCGCGGCCGATATCCTCCGCGCCCAGTTTCTCCTCCCGGCGCATCTGCTCCAGATAGTAGGCCAGGTATGCCTCGCTGAGGCGCAGATTGATAAAGCCCGGCATCACCGCCTGCAGATCCGAAAACATCGGCGGGCAGTCCGCATCCTGCCGCGCCTCACGCTGTTTCAGGCACGCGGTCACCTCGCCCGCGATCTCAATGGGTTTCTTTTTATAGGCTTTGGCGGCCGCCATGGCTCCGTTGCACTGGTATTCGCACAGATCCGGCCGGTTGGAAAGCGTCACTTTCCCGTAATCCGCCGCATAGCCGCAGGCCGCAAACGCCGCCCGCATTTCTTCTGCAATACAATCAAGAATCTTTTTCACGTTTCCGTCTCCTTTTCCCGTCTTCCGGGTCTTCCGCTCATTAAACACACATTATAACGGATTTCTGCGGATAAGGCAAGATTTCCCTTTCTTTTTCCGTCCGGCCTTTCCGTTATAAACCGCAGGCCCTTTCAGGATACATGCTCCGCAAAAGTGCCGCAGGTCTTTTTAAAGGCCTCGATCTTTTCGTCGCTGATCTCCACGCTCACATAGGCGATCGCGTACCAGGCGAAATCCGTCTTCCCGTAGACCACATACC
>CANQYH010000141.1 GCA_947628025.1 uncultured Lachnospiraceae bacterium
TCAGATCGCCGCTGGTGGGGTTCTTCATGCCGACGGGCACGTCGCAGCCGCTGGCCACGAGGCGGTGCTGCTGGTTTTCCACGGACCTGGCGCCTACGGCGATGTAGGACATCAGGTCCGATAAGTAGCGGAGATTTTCGGGATAGAGCATCTCGTCCGCGGTCGTCAGTCCTGTTTCCTGCACGACCCGCATGTGCATCCGGCGGATGGCGATGATGCCCTCATACATATTAGGCTTTTTTTCCGGATCCGGCTGGTGCAGCAGGCCCTTATAGCCCTCGCCGGTGGTGCGGGGCTTGTTCGTGTAGACCCGCGGGATGATGATGATCTTGTCCTTGATCTTTTCCTGGACCGGCACCAGGCGGCTCACATATTCCAGCACCGAATCTTCGTGGTCGGCGGAACAGGGGCCGATGATCACGAGAAAGCGGTCGCTTTCTCCGGTCAGTACGCTGCGGATCTCTTCGTCGCGCTTCGCTTTTACGGCTTCCAGACCGTGAGGCAGAGGAAACTGCTCCCGTATCTCGGCAGGCGTGGGGAGTTTATTGATAAATTCCAGTCCCATGTCAGTTTGTTCTCCTAATCTTTCTTAAATAATATGTGTAACGGCCGGACGGATCTTTTACGGCCGCCCCGGCCGCTGCTTTCTATGTCCCCCCACTCCGTACGAAGTCCCCCAAGGCCGCAGAAAAACCGCCCTGTGTATGCGGCAGAGCGGCTCTGGCGGCCGAAATGTACCCTCGCTTGCGGAACTCAATCCGGACGCTGTTCAAAGTCCGGGATCCCGTCCCCGTCCAGGTCGACCATCGGAGGCATGGGATGTCCGCCGCCGTAGAATTCCTTGCCGACTACGTTGCGGCTCTGGCGGGAATCCTCGACCGTCTGGGAAAGCAGCCTCACGGTCGCCATGGGATGTTTGATATTTTGCAGGACGATCTCCGCTGTGGCGTCCACCTTGGTACGTATGATGATATTGCCGGTGCCGAAGATCTTGCCCGCCAGCGTCTGCCTGCAGGTGATGTCCACGATGCGGTAGAGAAGCGTTTCCTCCAGGGTCGTGTTTAAAAGGCCCGTCTGGATCATCAGACGTTCGTTCTCAATGTAATATACGGTAAAACTCCACGGAAACCAGAGATGATGCTTCCGGTCCCTCCAAACATAGTTGCTGTTATCCTGCGCCATGACGCCGCCCCCTTTTTTTAAAGTATGGTGTTTATTTTAGCACGCATGGACGCGGAAGTAAAGAAAAATGTTGCGGAGAGACAGAATCCCTTTTGAAAAACGGCGGCCAGAATCGATTTTTTGGTTTATTGACATCACTTGACAAAAATGTTACTATAAGCACAATATATTTCTTCTTTCAGCAGGCAATGATGGGAAGACGGAGGCGCAAAATGAAAAAGATCAAGTTATTGCGGATAGGACTGCATTTGGTTTTGCTTGCCATGCTTTTTGGCCCGTGTTTAGCGGAAGACTTTGTCACTTATGTTGACTGGGATGGTATTGCGGGCGGGTTTCTGGAGTATTCTTCCCTGGCGCATCCGATCACCGTGTGTCTGACGGCGGCTGCCCTTTTTGCCTGTTTTATCCCTAAACGATTCGGTAGGATCCTTGTACTGCTGTTTGAACTGCTTCTGATTGTTTTTGTATGCTTTTGGAAATTCCTGCTTAATACCATGGGTTCTTTCGGAGGACTCGGCAGCATCACATATCATTATACGCTGCTGGGAAAAATATGTATTGCGGTGATTCTGGCGCTGATCGCGCTGTCTGTGATGATACTGCGAAGCGGGCCTGCGCAGGAGGCGAAAAAAGCCGGACCGCATCAGGAAGACGGCGGCGGGCAGGGAGACTGAGTGTACCGCTCCGTGACGGAGAACGTCCGTTTTCGGCCCGCGGCAGATGAACAGGAAAAAACGCTGCGTATTCTGTTTTTTCGCGTGATATTTTGGGAAAATCTGCTTGAAATCCGTCTGTTCCTGTTATACAATTATAATCGGCAGAGATTGGATTTACCGGGCGGGCCGCTGGTGCAGAACAGCCGCCCTGTCCAAAAAATATTTCTAAATGGAGGACTGCAAAATGAGTAATTCAGCACAAACTTCAGCAGGCAGCAGGATTGCGAAGCTGCTTGATGAAAACAGTTTTGTTGAAGTCGGCGCTTATGTAACAGCGAGAACTACCGATTTCAACATGACAGGCAAGGATACGCCGGCTGACGGAGTCGTGACGGGCTACGGCACCATCGGCGGATGCCTTGTCTATGTGTACAGCCAGGATGCGTCTGTGCTGGGCGGCTCCGTGGGCGAGATGCACGCGAAGAAGATCGCGAACGTCTATTCCATGGCCATGAAGATGGGCGCGCCGGTCATCGGCCTGGTGGACTGCGCGGGCCTGCGGCTTCAGGAAGCGACGGACGCGCTGCATGGCTTCGGCCAGCTGTACCTGTGCCAGACCATGGCTTCGGGCGTGATCCCGCAGATCTCGGCGATCTTCGGTTCCTGCGGCGGCGGCATGGCCGTTTCCGCGGCGATGTCGGACTTCACGTTTATGGAGGCGAAGAAAGCGAAGCTGTTTGTCAGCGCGCCCAACGCCCTCGACGGCAATTATACGGGCAAGTGCGATACCGCGGCGGCCGAATTCCAGAGCGAGAAAGCCGGTACGGTCGATTTCGTGGGCAGCGAAGACGAGATCCTTTCGCAGATCCGCGATCTGGTTTCCGTGCTTCCCGCCAACAATGAGGACGATCTGTCCTACGGCCCCTGCCAGGACGATCTGAACCGCGTATGCGCGGGGCTGGAGGGCTTTGCGGGCGATACGGCCGCGGCTCTTGCGCAGATCTCCGACGGCGGTCTTTTCATCGAGACGAAAGCGATGTACGCTCCGTCCATAGTGACCGGATTTATCCGCTTAAACGGCAATACCGTAGGCTGCGTCGCGAACCGCAGCGAGAGCCTGGACGAGAATGGGGAGAAAAAGGCCGAATACGAAGCGGTCCTGACGGCGGACGGATGCCGGAAAGCGGCCGAATTCGTGAATTTCTGCGACGCGTTCGGGATCCAGATCCTGACTTTGGTGAACGTAAAAGGCTATAAGGCCGATAAATGCAACGAGCGTCATATGGCGAAAGCGGCCGCGAAGCTGACCGCCGCCTATGCGGGCGCGAATGTTCCGAAAGTGACCGTAGTCGTTGGGCAGGCTTACGGCACAGCGTATCTGACCATGTGCAGCAAAGCGACCGGCGCGGATATCGTATACGCATGGCCGGAGGCGTCGATCGGCATGATGGATCCGGCGGCGGCGGCTAAGATCATGTATGCGGACGAGATCGCGAAAGCGGACGACGCCGTGTCCCTGATCCGGGAAAAGGCCGCGGCGTATCAGGAGCTTCAGTCCAGTGCCCAGGCGGCTGCCAGAAGAGGATATGTCGATGATATTATCTCCGCGGAGGATACCAGGAAGCGTGTGATCGCCGCGTTTGAGATGTTATTCACAAAGAGAGAGGATCGTCCGGCTAAAAAACACGGCACGATCTGAGGCGAGGTGACAGGCGTATGAAACAGATTAAAAAGCAATTCGTTTGGATACTTTGCGTGGCTCTGTGCCTGTTCTCCCTGGCCGGGTGTTCGAAAACGGGCGTATCCGGAAGCAGCCTGGATCCGTCCCTGAGCGCATATCTGGCGCAGACCGGCGAGGGACTTTTGCAGGAAGTCACCTCTATGTCCCAGAGCGATCTGAACGCGATCGTCGATCAGCAGGCGGCGACACCGGGCGTGCTGGCCGGCGTTGAGAGCTATTTGAGTCTCCAGGGCGATCTGGGAGCGTTTGTGTCTCTGCTGCAGGGAGGCAGCGTCTCGGAAACGGACGACGGCTTTGAAGTGAGCGTTTGGGCGCAGTTCGAGAATCGCAGATGCGAATTCGTCGTCGGCCTGGACGAGGAGCTGTCGGAGATTACGTCCATGACGTTCAATCCCGAGTATACCCTGGGCGAGACGATGACCAAGGCGGCGCTGAACACCCTGATGGGCATGGGCACCGTGTTTATCGTGCTGATCTTTATCAGCCTTCTGATCAGCTGCTTTAAGTATATCAGCGTCTTCGAGAAGAAGATGAAAGAGAAATCCGCTCCCGCGCCTGCCGCGGCTCCTGCGGTTCCTGTCCCCGTTCCCGTGTCTGCGGCGGAGGAAGAAGAGGACGTGACCGACGATCTGGAACTGGTGGCAGTCATTACCGCGGCGATCGCGGCGGCTTCGGAAAACGTATCGGCGGACGGTCTGGTGGTCCGCTCCATCCGGCGCGTGCCGGGCAGCAAGTGGAAAAATGCGTAAATTATATATAGGAGGATTCTGAATCATGAAAAATTATACGATCACAGTCAATGGCAATGTATATGAAGTAACCGTAGAAGAAGGCGTTTCCACAGGCGCACCGGCCGCTCCGAAGGCTCCGGCTCCCAAAGCCCCGGCCGCTCCGAAAGCAGCTCCCAAGGCCGCGGCCAGCGCAGGCGCGGCGGGCGCGGTAGCGGTGACCGCTCCGATGCCGGGCAAGATCCTGGGCGTGAAAGCGAGCGTAGGCCAGGCCGTGAAGCGCGGCGAAGTGATCATGGTCTTGGAAGCCATGAAGATGGAGAACGATATCGTAGCCCCCTCCGACGGGACCGTCGCCACGATCAATGTGGCGGTTGGCGATGCCGTGGAATCCGGTGCGACGCTGGCTACATTAAACTAGGAACCGCGCAAGTAAACGCAGGTTCCGGATGGAGGGATTAACATGGATTATATTACAACGACATTGTCGAATCTTCTTCAGCAGACGGCGTTTCTCAATCTGTCCTTTGGCAATTTGATCATGATCGCTGTGGCCTGTGTATTCCTGTATCTGGCCATCAGAAAAGGATTTGAACCGCTGCTGCTGGTGCCCATCGCGTTCGGTATGCTCCTTGTGAACATCTATCCGGATATCATGGTGCACCCGGAAGATTCTTCCACGGGCACGGGCGGCCTTTTGTACTACTTCTTCCAGCTGGATGAGTGGGCGATCCTGCCGTCTCTGATCTTCATGGGCGTAGGCGCCCAGACCGATTTCGGTCCGCTGATCGCGAATCCCAAGAGCTTCCTTTTGGGCGCGGCGGCCCAGTTCGGTATTTATACTGCGTATTTTATGGCCATCTTCATGGGATTCAATGACCGCGCGGCGGCCGCCATTTCCATCATCGGCGGCGCGGACGGACCGACTTCCATTTTCCTGGCCAGCAAGCTGGGGCAGGCCGGCCTGATGGGACCGATCGCCGTGGCGGCGTATTCCTACATGGCTCTGGTTCCGATCATTCAGCCGCCGATCATGAAACTGTTTACGACGGAAGAGGAGCGCAAGATCAAGATGGAGCAGCTCCGTCCGGTTTCCAAGCTGGAGAAGATCCTGTTCCCGATCATCGTTACCATCGTGGTCTGCCTGATCCTGCCGTCCACGGCACCGTTGGTCGGTATGCTGATGCTGGGCAACCTGTTCCGCGAGTGCGGCGTGGTGAAGCAGCTGACCGAGACCGCTAGCAACGCCCTGATGTATATCGTGGTCATCCTGCTGGGCACCTCCGTAGGCGCGACGACCAGCGCCGAGGCGTTCCTGAATCTGGATACGATCAAGATCGTGGCTCTGGGCCTGATCGCGTTTGCGGTCGGTACGGCGGCCGGCGTTCTGTTCGGCAAACTGATGTGCAAGGTCACCGGCGGCAAGATCAACCCGCTGATCGGTTCCGCAGGCGTATCGGCGGTTCCGATGGCGGCCCGTGTGTCCCAGAAAGTGGGCGCTCAGGCCGATCCTACCAACTTCCTGCTGATGCACGCCATGGGCCCGAATGTGGCCGGCGTGATCGGTACGGCAGTCGCCGCGGGTACGTTCATGGCGATCTTTGGCGTGAAGTAAGGATATGACAGTTTTCTCCGGCGGGCGTTTCCGTTTTGGAAAATGCGTTCCGCGGGAGGGAAGACGATCCGCCGCCCCGGCGCGCAGGGTATTTCCGGGTATCCGGGATACGCCTGGAGCAGGCCGGAGCGCGGCAATAATTTAAAATGAACAGGAGGCAATACAATGGCTGAGATACAGAAAAAACCGGTGAAGATCGTGGAAACCGTTCTTCGTGACGCCCATCAGTCTCTGCTGGCCACCAGGATGAGCACCGAGCAGATGCTCCCCATCATCGAGAAGATGGATAAGGTCGGTTACTATTCGGTAGAGTGCTGGGGCGGCGCTACCTTTGACGCGTCCCTGCGTTTCCTGAAAGAGGACCCGTGGGAGAGGCTCCGCAAACTGAGGGCCGGCTTCAAGAACACGAAGCTGCAGATGCTGTTTCGCGGGCAGAACATCCTGGGCTACAATCATTATGCGGACGACGTGGTGGAATATTTCGTACAGAAATCCGTCGCCAACGGCATCGACATCATCCGTATCTTCGACTGCCTGAACGATATCCGCAACCTGCAGACGGCGGTCAAGGCGGCCAACAAGGAGAAAGCCCATGTGCAGATCGCGCTGAGCTATACGCTGGGCGATGCTTATACGCTGGATTACTGGAAGAATATCGCGAAAGAGATCGAGGAGATGGGCGCGGATTCCCTGTGCATCAAGGATATGGCCGGCCTGCTGACGCCTTATGCGGCGGCGGAGCTGGTGGGCGCTCTGAAAGAATCCACGACGCTTCCCATCGACCTGCATACGCATTACACGTCCGGCGTCGCTTCCATGACTTATCTGAAAGCGGTGGAAGCAGGCTGCGACATCATCGACACCGCTATGTCGCCTCTGGCCCTGGGCACCAGCCAGCCGGCCACCGAGGTCATGGTCGAGACGTTCCGCGGCACGCCGTACGATACGGGTCTGAACCAGGAGCAGCTGGCGGAGATCGCCGATTATTTTACGCCGATCCGTGAGCAGGCTCTCAAGAGCGGTCTGCTGAACCCGAAGGTGCTGGGCGTCAATATCCAGACCCTGCGCTACCAGGTGCCGGGCGGTATGCTGTCCAACCTGGTAAGCCAGCTGAAAGAGGCGGGCAAGGAAGACAAGTACCGCGAGGTGCTGGAGGAGATCCCGAGAGTGCGCAAGGACTTCGGCGAGCCGCCGTTAGTTACGCCGTCCTCTCAGATCGTCGGTACCCAGGCCGTGATGAACGTGATCGCCGGCGAGCGGTATAAGATGGTTCCGAAGGAGTCCAAGAAGATCATGATGGGCGAGTTCGGCCAGACCGTAAAACCGTTCAATCCGGAGGTTCAGAAGAAGATCATCGGCGACGCGACCCCGATCACATGCCGTCCGGCTGACCTGATCCCGCCGCAGCTGCCGCAGTTTGAGAAAGAGTGCGCTCAGTGGAAGCAGCAGGACGAGGACGTTCTGTCCTACGCGCTGTTCCCGGCGGTAGCGAAGGAGTTCTTCCAGTACCGTGAGGCGCAGCAGACGAAAGTGGATCCGACTGTGGCCGACAAGGCCAGCAAGGCGTATCCGGTTTAATTGATCCAGACAATTCAGAGAAAGACGCGGTTTCGGCCGCGTCTTTTTTCGGGTATTTTTCCTGTGCGAAAATGTTAATTTTTTTTTACGATTGCGAATTTAAAATTGAAGTTTTTGTGATTTAGTTGACATATGGCGGGGGATATCTTTATAATGGATAGAGGTGTGAGATTTGGATAAATGAGCCAGAATACGCAGGAGAACAGCGGATGAGAAAAGGAACGATCAGACGGGGCGCAGCCATTGCGCTGTCTCTTTTTATGATAATACATATGGTAGCCGGGCGTGAAGGACTGCCTGCCATGACCAGCTATGCCGATACGGAGCGGGCGGGCCAGGTGGACGCCACGGTGATGAACGTACGCAGCGGGCCGGGCACCACGTATTCGATCCTGGACAAGCTGACCAACGGTTCCTCGGTGACGGTCGTGGGAGAGAAGACGGGGGAGGACGGCGAGCTTTGGTACGAGATCCGGTTTACGGGCAGCGGCGGTTCGCCGGCGACGGGATACGCCAGAAACGATTACATCTGTTTCCCAAATGCTTATACGAGCGACATGGATTTCGAGGCCTATCTGACGGCCGAGAATTTCCCGGAAAGTTATAAGCCGGGACTCAGGCAATTACACGCCATGTACCCCAACTGGGTGTTCCGGGCGCAGCA
>CANQYH010000142.1 GCA_947628025.1 uncultured Lachnospiraceae bacterium
CCACCGGCACCGTCGTCGCCTTGAACGCCGTGATATCGGCGGCCTGGCTGATCGGGTAGGCGAAAAATCCCACCGGGATGCTGGTCTCAAAATTGCGCAGCTTGATCTCGTTCTTCACCGTCGGGTTCCGCTGCAGCCGGGACACCGTCACCAGATTCATATAATAAAACGACATTTCCGTCAGTTCCGGCACCTGGGACTGGATGAACAGCGTGGATTTCGCCGGATCGAGGCCGCAGGAGAGATAATCCAGCGCCACCTCGATGATATTCTGCCGCACTTTCTCCGGGTTGTCCGCGTTGTCCGTCAGCGCCTGAGCGTCGGCGATCATAATATAGATCTCGTCAAACTTCCCGGAATTCTGCAGCTCCACCCTCTGCCGCAGGGAACCCACGTAATGACCCACATGCAGCTTTCCCGTGGGACGGTCTCCGGTCAATATGATCTGTTTTTTCGATTCTGCCATAATCTCCTCCTGATCGTATCTCTATTTCATCGGCCGCGGCCGAAAATACCATCTTTTAGTATACCACTCCCTCGGCCGATTGCCTACTATATTTTTTAAAAAATCTCTTACGGAAATGAGTCGCTTTTCGCCTCGGCTGCGGCGTCGTCCGCCGAACGCCAGTTATCAAGCCGGCCGAATTGTCAAATAATTCTCCCCACAGTCAAAAATAATCTTTCTTTAAAATCTGCTTGCTTTTTTTCCGTTATGTGATACAATAAGTGACGGAGGCATAGCTCAGCTGGGAGAGCACATGCATCACACGCATGGGGTCGCAGGTTCGAGCCCTGTTGTCTCCACGAGATGCGAAAGCATAGGAATAACGGGAATGGCGCTGAATCGTCATTCCCGTTATTTCATTTTCCCATTTCGTAATTTTTTTAAAAGTAATTTTTTCAAAAATACCGCTTGACATTTCTGTAAGAACCTGCTAGAATAATTTTTGCTTTCGTTAAAGGAAGCATCCAGATTTTTCATAGCGTGATGCGAATGGAAATCGAACGATCAGGAAGTATATGAGCAGAGGTAGCTACGCTACTATTATGCCCATAACCTGGAGTTCGGTTTTTTTGTGTGTCCGAACTTTCCACCCACACCCAAAAAGGAGGATCTGCTATGAAAGATGTGACCAAAGAGATTCTGAAAAACACCGATGCCCGCCAGGGCGGAGGACTCAACAAGCTGACCCGGCTGGACCTGCTCCGCTCCCGCTTAAAGGAGCTGTCCAGGGAGCTGGATCCGTCCCGGGAGATCACCACCGTGGTCATCTCCAACCGGGGCTTCGAGCAGATCGAAGCCGGCACGCTCCACGTCGCTTACGATCTCCTCGAGTGCTACAACGAGACCCACACCATGCAGATCCACGTTTATCGGGACAAAAACATGGTGATGCTGCGGCTGGGACAAAAGCTTCACGCGGAAGTTTCCGTTCCCTCGGAATGAGCCGCATACATCCGCGCTCCGTTCCCGGCCCGAAACGGCCGCAGACGGAGCGCCGGTCAGCCGCGGATAAAGCGCTTGAACCGTTCCGGCAGCGGAGCCTCGAACGTCCGGCCGCTTAACCCGGACAGGACCCCCGAAAGCTCCGGGAACTCGACGCGCGAGGAATGGAGCAGCTGGTGCGTTATGCCGCAGTGTTCGCGCAGCTTTGCATTGAACCGGCTGTCCCCGTATTTGCCGTCGCCGGCCAGGGGGTGCCCCTCCGAAGCCAGATGGGCGCGGATCTGGTGCGTGCGGCCGGTGATCAGTTCCACTTCCAGAAGCGTCAATGCGCCGATTCCCGGCTCGACCCAGCTTTTCAGCGGCCGGTACTCCGTCACGATCTCCGAACCGCCCGGCATCTGCGCCCGGCTCACCGTCACCTGATTGGTCCTTTCATCTTTGACCAAAAATCCGGATATCCTCCGCGTTTCGGAAACTTCCCCCTTTACCGCGCACAGATAATATTTGCGCAGACCGCGGTCTTTCAGGAGCTGCGCCATGGCCTGCAGACCGGCCAGGGATTTCCCCGCCAGGACCAGGCCGCTGGTGTTGCGGTCCAGCCGGTTGCAGACCGCCGGACGGAACGTCTTTAACTGCTCCGGCGTCAGGCTCCCGTTTTCCAGAAGATATTCCGTCAGATATTCCACGAGAGAAACGTCGCTCTCCGCCGCTTTCTGGGAAAGTATTCCTGCCGGCTTATTGATCAGCAGGATATGATCGTCCTCGTAGAGGATATCCAGGTGCTTCTTCGGGCGTATAGGAGAGGAACCCGGCGCGGCGGCCACGTTCCCCGGATGCTCTTTCGAAAACGTCCCGATCGTCTCGTCGGACAAAAAGAGCCGGATCTCGTCACCCTCCGAAAGCCGCTCCGATCCCTCGCAGCGCTTCCCATTGAGGGTAATGTTCTTCTTGCGCATCATTTTATAAAGAAACCCTTTCGGCGCCAGCTCCATATATTTTGCCAGCAGCTTGTCCAGGCGCTGGCCCGCCTCGTTTCCGGTCACTTTCAGGATCTTCATCGCTTTGCTCCCGCATTACATGCACATGCTCCGCAGCAATCCCGCCGCGTAATCCACACTGCCGTCGTCCTCGTACTGCTCCGCCGGTTTCAGGCCGGCCAGCCGGTTAAAAAACTGTTTTTCCTCTTTCAATATCTTTACGTTCGGATCCAGACGGCTGCTCTTAAACATCTCGTTCAGAGTCTTCTCCGCTTTCTTTAGGTCGATCTTTTCCGCCGGACAATAGGCAAACACACCCAGCGGGTGGACCATCACCGCGTCAAACGGCAGGATCTGCTCTTTGGTGGTAAGGATCATGTCAAAAAGAAGATTTCCTTTCTCCTTATAAGCCGCCGCTCTCTTATAAAAATCCAGAGGCCCGGTCTTATAGCGCCAGGACGCCAGAAGTGGCGAGGCCACGTTTGCAGTCGGCAGCACCGAAAGGATCGCCATCAGCGTCAGCACGTTTTTGACGGCCTGCTCATCCGACAGATTCCTCGCCCAGAGCTGCGCCAGGATCGCGGCCGTCCCGAAAAGTACCTGCCCCAGCCGCACCATCCGTTTGTAATTTCGGTACCCATACTCCCCTTTGTGCTTGATCATGCCGATCCTCCTTTTCTTTCGGTCTTTCGCGCGGTCTGCAAAGGCCACGGTTTTCCCGTGCTGCCTGCGGAAGTTCCCGCTTTTTTACACTGCTTACAGAAGTTCTCGTTTTTCTATACTGCCTGCAGAAGTTCTCGCTTTTTACACAAGAAAGGGCAGGACCGTACCCCTTTCACACAGCGCGCGGCTCTCAGGAGGGAAAGCTGATGTCTTTTAGGGATTTTCGGTTTTCCCTTAACACAGGCAGAATTAGCCGGAAAACTCCATGTGAAAATTGACGATTTTAAAGATTTTCGGCTTTCTCGCCCGTCCTGCACGGCGGTCCCCTGCCTCATGTCTCAGAATAACTCCATCGCTTTCAGTATCATTCCGTGCGGCAGCAGCTTAGCCGCCGCCTCAAACAGTTTCATCACCGGGCCATAGACCGATACGGTCTTCCCGGCCATGCTGTCCCGCAGGGCCGCGCTTACCACTTTTTTCGGATCCGCCATCACCAGCCGCTTATAAAACGGAAGCCGCTCCGTCATTCCCGCGGCCTGGAAAAATTCCGTTTTCACCGGGCCCGGACACACGGCCGTCACACAGATCCCGCGGTCTTTCAGTTCCGCCCCCAGCGCCCGGCTATAGTTGAGCACAAACGCCTTGGAAGCCGCGTAGACCGCAAACCCCGGCTGGGGCAAAAAGGCGGCCGCCGACGCAAACTGCAGGATCCGGCTGTTTTTCGCCATAAACGGCAGGACCATGTGGGTCACGGCGCACAACGCTTCGCAATTCAGGCGGACCATGCCGCACTCCTCCTCCATCGTCCGCGTCCCCACATTTCCGGTCATGCCGTAACCGGCCGCGTTGACCAGCAGCTTCACATCCGGCTTCTCTTCCTGCAGGGCAAGGGCCAATGGTTCCCGTTCCTCCTCTTTCGTGATATCCGCCGGAAAGCACCGTATCCTGGCGGGAACCTGGCCGCACAGTTCCGCCAGCCGGTCCCCCCGCCTCGCCATCACCCAGATCTCGTCGATCCCGGCAAAGCGGTCCCCGATCTGATATACCATCTCGCGCCCCATGCCGGAGGACGCGCCCGTAACCACCGCGATCTTCATTTTCATTTCCTCACTTTCACCAACCGGACGTCCAAATTCGCCAGACATCCGAATTCTTCCGCGTCGTCCGTTTGCGTCGTCCTTTCGCGTTCATCTCCGTCTCAATTTCCCGTCCGTCGCCGCTTTCAGACGTCAATTTCACACTTTTCCATAAACAATTCCCGAAAATCTTCTATAAAATAATCCACCAGCGCCGTGACTTCCCCACGCATGTGTTCCGCGGCTGCATCCGCGACGGCGCAGACCGTCATACCGGCCCGTTTCCCCGCCAGTATCCCGGCCGGCACGTCCTCAAACACCAGACACTCCGCCGGTGCGATGCCCAGGCTCTTCGCCACTTTCAGATAAATGTCCGGGCTGGGTTTCCCCTCCTTTACCTCGCAGGCCGTCGTCACCACCCGGAAATACCGGCGGATCCCCGTCGCATCCAGCACCGCGTCCACCATCGCCATGCCGTTGCTGGTGGCGATCCCACAGAGGATCCCATGGTCTTCGGCGTATTGAAGCAGCTGCAGGGCGCCCGGCTTCACCGGCACCTCCCGGCGGTATTTCTCGATCGACATCTCCGTCCAGATGGTCTTGACCTCGTCCATGGTCAGTGGCAGATCGAACCGTCGGATGAAATAGGCGGCCGTTTCCGTGAAGCTCATCCCCTCGATGACTTTCTGCAGATCCGGCGGGCACTCATAACCGTACCGGCCCAGAAACTCTATGTCAATGGCTTTCCACATCCACATGGAATCCACCAGCGTCCCATCCAGATCAAAAATGATCGCCTTTTTGTCTTTTAATATTGATTTTTTCTGCCCTAGTTGGCTCTCTGCGCTCTCTGTTAATGGCATGTCCGCTGGCTTCTTTACCGGCGGGGTTTCCGGCTCCGTGTCTATTTTCTCGATCTCTGCCGGTTTTTCCACTCTTGGTTCTTCTCTCGATTCTTCCTCTCCTGGTTCTTCTTTCGTTTTTTCTTCTACCGGCTCTTCTTCCCTCGGTTCTTCTACCAATTCTTCTTTTCCCGATTCTTTTTCTACTGGTTCTTCTACCGATTTTTTTTCTACCAGTTCTTCTTCTACCGGTTCTTTTTCCACCAGCTCTTCTACCGGTTCTTCTTTTATCAATTCTTTTTCCGCCGTCTTTTCTCCCGTCGATTTTTCTTCCACTGGTTCTTCTTCTCCCAGTTTTTCCTCTACCGGCTCTTCTTCTGCCAGTTCCTCTACCAGTTCTTCTGCCGGCTCTTCCTCTCCCATTCCCCTCCCCCACGATCTCAGCGCCGCGATCTCTTCCTCTGTCAACGGACGGTACTGACCTGGCCGCAAACGCTCATCCAGCTCCAGGCTTCCCATGGACAACCGTTTCAGATAAACCACCCGGCAGCCAACCGCCTCAAACATCCGCTTGATCTGATGAAATTTTCCCTCATGGACCGTCACAAGCACGGTCTGACGAGACGGTTCGCGTCTTGAGCCTTTGCCGTCCGTTCTCCCCGTTTCCGCGGCCAGGACACAGCATTCTCCCTCTCCCTCATTCTCCGGTCCCGCCCTACGTCCCCCGATCATATCTCCGACCATCTCCAGCCTGGCCGGAAGCGTCGCCGTCCCGTCCTCCAGCAAAACCCCTGCCGCGAACCGTTCCGCAGCGTCGCCGGGGAGCCGCCCCTCCACGACCGCCAGATACTGCTTGTCCACATGCTTCCTCGGCGAGAGCAGCCGGTGGGCCAGCTCCCCGTCATTGGTGATCAGAAGCAGTCCCTCCGTATCGATATCCAAGCGTCCCACAGGGAACAGGTCGCTGCGTTTCCGGCCGCCGATCAGTCCGATCACCGTCGGGTGCCGCCCGTCCTCCGTCGCCGATACCACGCCCTGGGGCTTATTCAGCATATAGTATTCGTATTCGACATAGGAGATCCTCCGCCCGTCCAGGGTCACCGCCTCCGTGTCCGGATCGATCTTCCTCTCGACCCGCTTCTCTACCTCTCCGTTTACGCAAATGCGGCCCTTTTTCGCCATGTCCCGGATCTGACTGCGGGTCCCTGCGCCCATCTCGGCCAGGAACCGGTCCAGCCGCACCGATCCGGTCTTTTTTTCTTTCGCCATCACATCCACCGCCATCCCGGATAATATTTATTTTTCAGCACCTGCCCGCCGCCCCGCGCAAACCCCAGCGCATACCCATCCGCGCAGACCAGCCGCCAGCCGTCGGATCCCGTCTCGTCCTCCTCCAGAAATACCGTCTCGCCTTTCAGGTAACGGATCACCCGTTCGTCTTCGCGGGAGAATGAGACACTGTTAGGGTAGGATTGGGCATCCAGCACCATCGCCAGCGCCTGAGACGGTTCAAACCGTCCGTTTTTCATGGTGCCTGCCCACAATCCGGTCCGCAGAAACCGTACCGACGGCGCAGGCACAAAATCCTCGGGCAGATAATAAACCGCTTCGTCCAGAACCATAAAACGCTCCGGTTCCCACGAAAGCCCGGTCCGTCCCAAAAACTCCGCCGCCTCGTTCGGAAGAGACGGTCTGCCCCTGCGCCGGTCTGACCGAAACGGCAAGCGAGCCTGCGTCCCGCTGCCCGGCCGTTCCTTTTTCCGCAGCAGCGCCGCGAAATGCCCCTCGCCCCGGACCCGGTGCGGGAACAGGCGCACGCAGCCCGGCAGGAGCGCGCTGTCCGTAATCCCGCTTCGGCTGCTGCATTCCGGCTCCCGTTCCCCGTCAGCCTGATCCCCAGTCCCTGACGATCCGTCCGCTTCCCGATCTGATCCGCCAAGCCGGCGCTCCGTCCCCACTGTCTTGTCCGCATCCGTCCGCACCCGGACCGGGACCAGTTCCAAATCGTTCTGCTCCTCCAGCAGCCATTTCACATTCTCCTCATTCTCCAGCGGTGAAAATGTGCAGGTCGAATAGAGCAGATAGCCGCCCGGTCTCAGCATCCGCGCCGCATACCCCAGTATTTCCCTCTGAACCGGCGCGTAATACCTGGGTCCCCGCGCCAGCCAGTCTTTCACCATGTCCGGGTCCCTGCGGAACATCCCCTCCCCGGAACAGGGCGCGTCCACCAGGATCCGGTCGAAATATTCCGGATACACGCGGGCCAGCTTCTCCGGGGACTCGCTGGACACGCAGGCGTTAGCGATCCCGAACATCTCCAGATTTTTAAGCAATGCTTTCGCCCGGGAACTGCTGATATCGTTGGCAAACAAAAGCCCCCGGCCCTTGAGCCGCGCTCCCAGCTCCGTACTCTTTCCTCCCGGCGCCGCGCACAGATCCAGCACCCGGTCCCCCGGCTCCACCGGCAGGAGCGCCGCCGGCAGCATGGCGCTGGGCTCCTGCAGATAATACAGCCCCGCGTAGTAATACGGGTGCCGCGCCAGCCGCTGTTCTCCCTCGTAATAGAAGCCGTCCGGGCACCAGGGAACGGGCCGCAGGGGCAGACCCAGACGCTTCAGGGCCTCTTTCCCTCCCCGGCGCAGCGTGTTCAGCCGCAGCCCGGTCGCGGGCGTCTCCTCAAAGCTGGACAGATACGCGCCGTATTCGCCGCCCAGCAATTCTTTCATCTGTGACCGAAATGTTTCCGGAAGCTCCGTTCTCACTTTTTCACTCCTGTCCGCGTAAACTCCCGTCTCTTCGCCGGGCTCATCCTCGATTGGGCCGCTTGGGCCCGTCTTTTCGTTATTATAACACACTTTTCCGTCCATGGGTCAATAATCATAACTTAACCGGTACTTTTCCAGATATTTTAGGACCCAGTAAGGGTCGATGCTCAGTTCCTCATAATGGTCCGTCCTCAGATACATCCCGACATGGAGATGCACGTCAAAATTGCCGACGGTTCCCGGCTCCGCCCCGTATCCGGAATCCCCCATAAACCCCAAAAGCTCTCCGGCGCGCACCTCGTCTCCCGGTTCCCACGCTTTCGCATAATCGTACAGATGGGCGTAATAGAGAAACAGTCCCGACGGCGCAC
>CANQYH010000143.1 GCA_947628025.1 uncultured Lachnospiraceae bacterium
GCAGAGCTGCGCCTTGCCATTATGTCCTCTATCGCACAGGAGGAAAGCCGAAAGACCTCGGAGCGTGTGAAGTGGGGACAGAAACGCCGGATGGAACAGGGCGTCGTGTTCGGCAGGGACCTGCTCGGCTACGACGTCCGCGGCGGCAAACTGTATATCAATGAAGAGGGAGCAAAAATCGTCCGCCTTATCTTTCATAAATTTGTGGATGAGGGAAAAGGTACCCACGTCATCGCCCGGGAGCTTCGGGAGGAGGGAATCCCGCCCTGCCGCGGCAAGGAATGGCAGCATACCGTCATTCTCCGTATACTCCGCAACGAAAAATACTGCGGCGACCTGGTGCAGAAAAAGACCTACACGCCGGACTTTTTGTCCCACGAAAAGAAATACAACCGCGGACAGGAGGAATTTGTCATCCTGAAAGACCATCATGAGCCGATCGTTTCCCGCGAGCTGTTCGACGAGGCCAACCGGATCCTGGACGAGCGCTCCCGCACGGCTGCGGGAAAAGCAAGGTACTTCTGTCCTGCCGCGCCAAATACAGAGGACGAACGTTCCTGCACGACCGCGGAAACGGCCGAGGACAGCTATTCTGCCACTCCAAATGCCGAGGCTGAACATTCCCGCACGGCTACAGGAAAAACCAGGTATTCCATCCGCCACACGTTCTCCGGGAAGATCCGGTGCGGACAATGCGGCCAAAGCTATGTGGCACGATATAAGACCCGCAGGGACGGAAGCCGGTACAGGGCGTGGCGCTGTCTGGAAGCCGTCCGAAACGGCCCTCCTCGTTCGGATCCGGCAGGCGGTCTGACCGGCTGCGCATCTCCCGGTATCCGCAATGAGGACGCCGTCCATCTCATGTGCCTCGTCACAAAGGCGCTGAGATTCGACCGCTCAAAGCTCCAAGACCGTCTGCTCTCTGTGATCCGAACCGTGATCGCCGTGGACGCCGGGGGCGCGGATACCGAAAAGCGAAAGGCACGGATCCAGGCCATAAAAAACAAGCGGGTCCGGCTGATCGACCTCTATCTGGCCGGCGATGTGACAAAAGAGGAATTTGCAGCCGCCAGCGCAAAATGCGACAGCGAGATCGCCGGACTGCAGCCAGACACAGCAAAGATGGAGCGGCAGCCGGCGCAGCCCCCGCGGAAGCAGGAGCAGGAGCTGATCCGCGCGATGGACGGCGCGGTCTCGGAGATCTTAAACGGTGTGGAGTACGAGGATACGTTTTACCGGCAGATCCTGGATCAGATGGTGATAAGGGACCGCGATCACATAGACATCTATCTGCATTTTCTTCCGGTCAAATGGAGCTACACGGCCGCGGGATGCGGAAACGCACCGCGCCGGGGACCCGATTAACCGAAAAAGAGCCCCTGACGCGGAGCATTTCAGGGGCTTCCGTACCTACATCGGTCAGTACCGCCTTTCCGATGTCATAGGGCATCGCGTAGCGCTGGGACAGATAGCGCATGGAAGCCGCGCTTTCCCCGTCCGGGCCGCCGTACTGGCTGGCGATAAACTGGGCCATCTGCGGATTGGGATTCGTGATATTGACCGGATACTGCAGGCGTTTTTCATATCTCCACATACTTTAACGTCCTCCTTCCCAGGGCCAGGGACTCTGCGCCCACATCCAATAGCCACCGGCCGGGCTGACGCTGTCCGCCGTCAGCGGGCCGTAACCGGACTGATACGCGTTCATCGCGTCGCCGCGCATCCGCACGACCGACTGATAATAAGCCAGCGCCATCTGGTCGCAGGGATGCGTATCCAAAAACAGCGCGGCATCGTCCATGGCAAAACTGGTCTGATCGATGACATTTAAAAGCTGTTTCTCATTCTCAGACATGGGCGCACCTCCCTATGACAAAGGGATAGTCCAGCTCCGGAAAAATGGTTCCCTGTCTCAGGCCCTGCTCCAGGGTATACGTCTGACGCCACTGCTGCCACGGAACATACCCCATGCCCACGGGAAACTGTTCGATACAGCCGGCTCCGCTATTGGGGCAGTTCATGACCGCAGGCGACTGGTTCCTGCAAGAACAACTCATGAAAACGACGACTCCTCTCTGACTGAATGTTTTGATATTACTAATTTATGAAAGAAGCGCCGTTTCGTGTATTCACAGAGCCTGTAAATTATGCGTAATTTTTTAAAAATGTCCGGGCCATTTCCACTGTATGGGCCGCGAAATCCTGCCGGTAGCCCGCCGCCGGGTCCGAATCTCCGTGACTGAAAACCCATGCCAGCAGTTGGATGCGCCTGGCCATGAAAAACGCAGGGATCTCCCGGCGGTCCCGCGTGGTCAAGGGGCGCAGGCTCTCATAACCCTCCAGCCAGGCCCGCACCCACTGCGGCAGCCGCGGATCGTGCTCGATAAAGCTGAACGACGCGGCCAGGTCATAGAGGAACCACCCGTAGCCGCAGTCGTCAAAATCCAGCACGCAGAGCCGGCCGCCGCTGCCGCAGAGCAGGTTGGCGGAGCGCAGATCGGCGTGGATCAGGCCGTAGTTTTCCCTGGTCCTGCCATAATTTTCCAGGCGTCTGCCGATCGCGCCGCAGACCGTTTCCAGCAGGTCCCGCGCGGAAGCGTCCAGTTCACCGCAGGCTCTCCAGTCCCCGAAAAGCCCGTTCCGGCCTGTCATGGCTTCCAAATCCCAGTGAGGACGCCGCAAAGCGCCGCTCTCCTCCCAGTTCATGACCTGCCTGTGAAGCACCGCCGCGATCCAGCCGATCTGACGGAAATCCGCCGTGTCCTCCGGGTGCGTACCCTCCACATAAGCGAACATTACGCAGGGAAAGTCTCTGCCGCCCGCTCTCGCCATGGTGAGACGTCCGCCGTGCCGGTTCCGCAAAGGTCTCGCGACGGCAAATTCCCGGCTCTCCCCATACGCTCCCTGCGCAGTCCCCGTTTTCTGTGGGTCTCTATCTTCTTTCCGGTTCGGAAGCATTTCTCGGTCTGGGGGCAATTCTTCTCCAGCGTCCCGGCAGGAGATCCCCGCACGCCGCGGCTGTTCCTCTCCGCTCCGGTCCGTTCCGGGCGAAAGCAGCGCTTCCTGCAGGCTGCTTCCCTCATTCAGTTCTTCCAGCCAGCGCAGTTCCGCCCCGATCTCCTCCACCGTATGGTAGCCGGGCCGGGACACGCGCAGGACCGCGATAGGACTTCCCGGCTCATCCTCTCCCCCGCCGCTTCCTCCGCCCGGCGAAAAACGTTTCCCTGCTTCGCCCGAACGCAGCCCGGCGTTTCCGCTCCCCGCTTCTCCGCACAAAAGGAAACGGCTCCCTCTCAGGCCGCCGTCCCCTTTTTCTTCGTTTTCTTTTTTCCGCGTCACAGCAAACGTCACGTTTTCCGAACGGTAAAGGACCCGCAGTCCGCAGTCCTCCATCCCGTCATACTCCCGGACCGCCGCCCGGGCCGCCTCAAAAAACGGCTCCATATCCTGAAAATTCATCCTCCGGTCTACGCCTCCAGCTCGCTGGCCGCCGCCGCTTCCTCCGCCGCCAGAGGATTCGCCCCCGTCATCCCCTGCCGGACCGCGATCACTTTCCATATGCCGTCGTCCGTCTCCCGCTCCGTGCGCGGTTCCGGGCTCTGGCTCATCAGGCGCGTGTAGCAGTAGCGGATGATATCCCGCCTGCGGATGATCCCGATAAAATTCTTCTGATCGTCCACCACCGGCACGAAATTCTGATTCAGGGCTTTCTCGATCAGGTCCTCCATCGTCGCGTCCACATGCACCGGCTGGTAATCCATGCGCCGCGGGATCGAAGCGACCCGGATCTTCTCCGCGTTTTTCAGGCTCAGATTGTACTGGTTCTTAATGCCCCACAGCATATCTCCCTCTGTGATGGAGCCTATGTATTTGCCCTTGCGGTTCAAGACCGGCACTGCGGAATATTTGCACCCCTCCATCTTCTCCAGCGCCTGCCGCAGGGAATCGTTATCGAAAATGAACGCCACTTCGCTCTTTGGTGTCAGAAAAAATAAAATGTTCATCCTTTTCCCCCGTTTCAAGTATTCTGATATCTGGCTGATCAGGTAATAATAGAATAGCATATATGTCTAAAACCTATGTGAACAATTTATTATGATTTTATAAACTTTCTTCTAATATTTTGCAGCCTGCACAATTTTTCGGTCCGAATCTGCGTTTTTTTGTCGAAAATAGGAAGAAAAAAGGGGCCGCGTCCCGTATACGGCTCTCCGTTCAGGACGCGGCCCCTTATCCTTTCCCGGCGCGCGCAGGCCCGCTTCTACTCGAAATAGTCCAGCGGATCCAGCGTCCCGTCGCCGTGCTGCAGTTCAAAATACACATTGCTGCCCTCGATGGAATAATACTTGGTCGGTTCCGCCACATAGCCCAGGATCTGCCCAGCCTCCAGGTACTCGTTTTCCACCGCCTGGATCTCTTTTAACTGGCCGCAGGTGACCGTATAATCATTGCCCAGATCCAGTATCACATAGTTCCCGATCTCCTCGTTGGTCCCCAGGGCCATGACCCTGGCGTTGGCGGGGGCCTGGACCGGATCGCTGACCTCGGCCTGGATCACGACGCCCGGATTGCACTGGTACTGGGCCAGGGTCGGGAAATAGATCGTCGTATCCATGCTGTAATCCAGCAGGATATTGCCCCGGACCGGCCACGCCAGACGGCTGGCGTCCGAAAAATCCAGCACAAGGGGCGTAACCGCCTCCAGCCCGCTGCCTGCCTGAGCCGCGTCCGACTCTTCCTCATCCGGCTGTACGCTCTCCGCCTGCGCCAGCTCCGTCCCCGGCTGTTCGTCGGGGACCGCCGCTTCCGGCTGCGTTTCCGAAGCTGCGTAAGCGCTCGGCTCTGCCGCTTCCGTCCTCTCCTCCGCAGCGGCGGCCGTCGTCTCTTCCGGAACGGCCGCGTTGTTATTTCCGGCCAGGTAGATATCTTCCGTTTCCCGCACAGGTTCCTCTTCCGCGATCATTGCGCCCGGATCCTGCATCTGGATGTACGGATTCTCCTCCCCGGGCAGTTTTCCTCTCTGAATCGTAACGACGCCCGCTGCGGCTACAATAGTCAGCAGGCCCAACACCAGCATGACAAGAAACAGTTTGTCCTTGAATAACTGATTGAACTTCTCTTTCACTTTCATCACCTCGGTACTAGTTTTACCAAAGGCAGATGAGTTATTCATGGATTCCCGCGAAATGAAAATTTATTGCGGCGCGCTTTCGACCCGGATCAGCTCCGCGCCCGTGTAATAATAGGTAAGGATCTCTTCTGCGCTCTGTCCCTCCGCCGCCAGATGATGGGCCCCGTACTGGCTCAGGCCGTAGCCGTGGCCCAGCCCCTTACAGACCGCCCGGATCTTTCCCTCATGGTCTTTCAGGGTAAAGGCGCTGGAGGGCAGCCCCAGAAGCTGCCGTACCTCGTCGCCAGTGTAGATATGGCTGCCGATCTGGATCTGCGCCACATAACCGGCCCGGTCCTTCGACACGATCTGGATCGTATCCGCGAGCTGGCCGGGAGAAACGGATATCTGCGGAAACGCGCTGTCTGCGTTCATCCGGCCGGTCAGTTCCTCAGGGCTCCATTCCAGCACGGTCATATAGTTTTCCGCCTCCACGTCGAAGCTGCTGTCCACGGACGACAGATACGGATGGAGCGCGTCCCCGTTCCTCGTGGCCCCGGCGCTGGCCCGGTGGAACAGCGGCTCGATCAGCTCCCCGCCGCAAACCAGCACCTGGCCGGCCGTATCTTCCACCGCGGACCGGATCTTTTCGTAGTACTCCGCAAAATGATCCTTGTCCCACAGTGTTTCCAGGCTGTTTTCTCCCGGATCCCCCAGCCCCAGTTCACCCGCGGACACTTCCCCGGCCCCGTCCATCTGCCGGAACACGTAGGTCCGCGCGATCACGGCCTGCGCTTTCAGGGCTTCCGGCTCATATTCCGCCGGGATCTGCCTGGCGACCACGCCGACCAGAAATTCCTCCGCGTCCACATACCCGCCCTCTTCGAGATAGATCCGCCGGCCGCTGCCGGGGCTTTCCCGCTCCCGCACGCCCCGAAACTGCCCGCTCCAGGCCAGCGTCAGCACATAAGGCAGCAGCAGGACCGCCAGCAGCGCAAGGAAAAAACGACGCACAAAAAAGCCTCCCCTCATACCTGTCCGAACACCGTTTCCGGAACAGCCTATGAGGGGAGACCGCTTTTTATGACGAAAATTCTTCGCGTCCCCGCCGCGCTTACAGATCGACTTTTACTTTCTGCAGATGCCAGATCTCATTGACATACTCCTGGATCGTGCGGTCGGAGGAGAATTTGCCGGAGTGAGCCACGTTGAGGATCGCCGCTTTCGCCCACCACGAACGGTTGCGGTACGCCTGGTCGATCCGCCTGTGAGCCTCCGCGTAGGACCAGAAATCTTTCAGGATAAAGTACGTATCGGCCCGGTCGCTGGAGTTGGTGTTCAGCAGGGAATCGTAAATATCCCGAAACAGCTCCGGATTCTGGGGCGAGAAATAACCGTTGATCAGCTGCATCAGGATCCGGCGGATCTCCGGATCGCGGTTGAAGATGTCCATGGGATAATAGCCGCCGTTCTTCTCATAGTTGATGACCTCATTGGCCGACATGCCGAAGATAAAGGCGTTCTCCTGGCCCACTTCCTCCACGATCTCCACGTTGGCACCGTCCATGGTCCCCAATGTCAGCGCGCCGTTTAACATAAACTTCATGTTGCCGGTGCCGGAAGCTTCCTTGCTGGCCGTGGAGATCTGCTCGCTGACGTCCGCCGCCGCGAAAATGATCTCCGCGTTGCTGACGCGGTATTCCTCGATGAACACGACCTTGATCTTGCCTTTGATGGACGGGTCGTTGTTGACCACCTCCGCTACGGAGTTGATCAGCTTGATCGTCAGTTTCGCCCGCTTGTAGCCCGCCGCGGCTTTCGCGCCGAAGATAAAGGTCCTGGGCACCATATCCAGGTCCGGGTTGTCTTTCAGCTTCGAATACAGGTACATCACATGGAGGATGTTCATCAGCTGCCGCTTGTACTCGTGCAGACGCTTCACCTGCACGTCGAAGATGGAGTTGGGATCCACGTCGATGTTGTTGTATTTCTTGATATAGGCGGCCAGACGGAGCTTATTCTGGTACTTGATGTCCATAAACTCTTTCTGGGCCTGGGGATCGTCAGCGTACCAGGCCAGGGCGTTGATCCTGGGCAGATCGGTGATCCACTCGTCGGTGCCGATCTTTTTCGTGACCCACTCGGCCAGCAGGGGGTTCCCGTGGAGCAGGAAACGCCGCTGGGTGATGCCGTTGGTCTTGTTGTTGAACTTCCACGGCGTCATCTGGTAGAAATCTTTCAGCTCCTGGTTCTCCAGGATCTCCGTGTGCAGCTGGGCCACGCCGTTGACGGAAAAGCTGCCGGCGATGGCCAGATACGCCATGCGCACCTGCCCATTGTAAAGGATCGCCATACGGGCCACCTTTCCCTCGTCGCCGGGATACATCTGGCGGATCTGGTTGACAAAACGGCGGTTGATCTCCTCCACGATCTGATAGATCCTGGGCAGCAGCCGCTTAAACAGGTCGATGGGCCATTTTTCCAGCGCCTCCGCCATGATCGTATGGTTGGTATAGGCGCAGGTCCTCGTCGTCACATCCCAGGCCTCGTCCCAGGTCAGCCCTTCCTCGTCGAGCAGGATGCGCATCAGTTCCGGCACAGCTACCGTCGGATGGGTATCGTTTAACTGGAACACGTTCTTCTCATGGAAATGGCGCACGTCCGCATGGTGGGTCTTATACTTCTTCACCGCTCTCTGGACGCTGGCGGAGATGAAGAAATACTGCTGTTTTAAGCGCAGCTCCTTGCCGGCGGTATGGTTGTCGTTGGGATACAGGACCTCGCAGATGTTCTTCGCCAGGTTCTCCTGCTCTACGGCTTTCTGGTAATCGCCCTTGTCGAAAGAGTCCAGATTGAACATATTGATCGGCTGGGCGTCCCAGATCCGCAGGGTATTGACCACATTGTTGCCGTAGCCGACGATGGGCATGTCGTAGGGGACCGCCATGACCGACTGATAG
>CANQYH010000144.1 GCA_947628025.1 uncultured Lachnospiraceae bacterium
CAGTTCGCCGACGCCCCACAGCTTCAGCGCCGACCCGAAATAGCACGGAAACACCTGCCGCCCGGCGATCATCCGGCGGATACTCTCAGCCTCGATATCCCCGTTTTCCAGATAATCCTCCATCACGGCCTCGCCGCACATGGCCAGCTCTTCCAGTGCCTCTTCCCCATGGCCGGCGATTTCCGCCAGCAGCGGTTCCGGGATGTCCGCGTCCGGACCGGCTGCCGCGACACGGCCGGACCGGAGCCGCAGTCCGTTAAACGGCACACAGTTTTCCGACAGGCGCTTCCTTATATCCTCCAGGACCCGTTCCCAGTCCGTGCCGTTCTGGTCCATTTTATTGACAAAAAGAAACGTGGGCACCCGGTAATGCGCCAGCAGCCGCCACAGCGTTTCCGTATGCCCCTGCACGCCGTCGGCTCCGCTGATCACCAGCACCGCACAGTCCAACACCTGCAGCGTCCGCTCCATTTCCGCGGAAAAATCCACATGTCCCGGCGTGTCCAGAAGCGTCACCCGGGTCTGTCCCAGATCAAAGACCGCCTGTTTCGAAAAGATCGTGATGCCCCTGGCGCGTTCCAGATCGTACGTGTCTAAGAATGCGTCACGGTTGTCCACCCGTCCCAGCCTGCGGATCGTCCCCGTCTGATAGAGGATCCCCTCTGACAGGGTCGTCTTGCCCGCGTCCACATGGGCGAGGATGCCCAGACAAATGCGCTTTGACGGAGGATTTACTGAGGTCTGTTCCATGAAACCATCCCTTTCCGGATTTTTCGATCATTTACCGCGCCTGATCCATTTTATGATCTCCAAGATCCCGCTCGGGACGGCCGTAAGCAGCCATACCGCTGCCAGCGGCACAAGCGCCACCAGCGACACGATCGCCAGAAAATAAAACGCCGGCAGCAGCGTAAGCTTAAAGGCCACCCAGAAAAATCCTGTCATCAAGGCCATAAAAATGACTCTTTCCATCTGCTTTCCTTTCGCCGTCCGCGAAACGGCTGCCGCCGGCAGCCGTTCCACACATACGGAATACAATGACCGCGGCAGGCGTTACTTTCCGCTCACGGTGATCCCCTCTACCAACACGCTGGGAGCGCCGATGCCCCGCATACAGTTAAACTTCATATCGTTCCCCACTGCCGCGATCTTTTTCAGCATTTCGTAGAAATTCCCGGCGATGGTAAAGGATTTCACAGGACGGTCTTTCCTGCCGCCGCGGATCAGGAAGCCGCTGCTCTGGAGCGAGAAATCTCCCGTGACGGCGCTGGCCCCGGCGTGCAGTCCCTGGACACTGGTGATCAAAAGCCCGTCCCCGATCTGCGCGTACATTTCCTCCGGCGTCACCGTGCCGGGTCTGATATAAAAATTGGTCGGCCGCACCGCGATCGGAGAACTGAACGTCGCGCGCGCCGCGTTGCCCGTCGTCTCTACGCCCGCTTTCGCCGCAGTCGCCAGATCGTACAAAAGCGTCTTCAGCACGCCGTCTTCGATCACCGCCTTGCACTGAGAGGGCGTCCCTTCGCCGTCAAACGAGGGCCTGTAAAAGCTCTCCTCATAGAACGGATCGTCCATCAAAGTCACGCAGTCCGCCGCCACTTTCGTATTTTCCCTGCCTTTCATCAAAGACAGGCCGTTCTGGGCGTTCTCACCCGAAAAGGCCGGAGAAAACGCGCCCAGCATACTGGTCATGGCCTCGGGGGACAGCACCAGCGAGAACACGCCGCTGTCCGGGACTCCCGCCCCCAGCTTATCCAGGGCTTTCTGCACCGTATCGCGGGCCATTTCTCCCAGATCGATCTCCTCCGGGCTGCCGAAACGGAACCCCACATCATAGCTGACCTCTTCGTTCTCTTTCACCACCGTCTGCGTCACTACCGCTCCCATATGGACCGTATCCTGCAGATGGACGCCGTTGGAATTGTCCAGGCAGATCACCGAATGGCTGACCATCAGGGACGCCTCGGAACTGCCGCTGACCCTCGCGTCTTCCTCCCGGCACAGCTTCAGGCTCTGCTTCGCCAGCTCTACCATCCGCGAAGTGGGGATATCCCGCACCTCTTTCGGCGTTACCTGCCGGTATTCCTGTCCGCCCTTACAGAAAAGGGCAGGCTCCTCTTTCTCCATGGAGCGGGCGTTTTCCACCGTCGCCTCGACGAGACGCTCCGCCTCTTCCTCCGTAAACAGGCTGGTGGAAGCGTACCCGATGTGGCCGCCGCAAACGCAGCGGAAGCAGGCCCCGGCATTGTCGGAACTGGAAAATCCCTTGATCTCCTCGCCGAACGCGTCCACGTCCGTAGACTGGGACTGCTCGTAATACAGTTCATATTCCGTCAGGCCGCACGCACGGGCCTGTTCAAACACCTTGTCCTTAAATTCCTGATAATTCATCGCTGACCCTCCTCGCTTCCCTTTCTCAATTCCTGCCGCCTACGGTGATGCTGGACACCCGGATCATCGGCTGCCCTACCGTCGTCGGGATGCTTCCGCTGGAGGCCCCGCACATACCGGCGGCCAGCTGCAGATTCGAACTCACCATATCGATCTTGCGGATCACCTCGGAACCCTTGCCCACCAGGCTGGTCCCGCGGACCGCCTCGCAGACCTTGCCGCCGCGGATCATATACGCCTCGGCCACGCCGAAATTGAATTCTCCCGTCAGGGGATTGACGGAACCGCCGCCCATTTTCTTCGCGTACAGGCCGTATTCGATCGAAGACAGGATATCTTCCTCGCTGTCCGGACCGGCCGCTATGTAGGTATTGGTCATACGGGAGGTCGGCTCATAGGCGTAGCCCTGCTTCCGGGAATTGCCGGTCACCGCCATGCCCATGCGGCGGGCGTTGAATTTGTCGATCATATAAGATTTCAGAACGCCGTTCTCGATCAGGACGTTCTTCCGGGCCGGCGTGCCCTCGTCGTCGATGTTGATGGAACCCCATTCGTTCGGGATCGTGCCGTCGTCGATGGCCGTGACCTTGGGTCCCGCCACCTGCTGCCCCAGCTTCCCGGCAAACTCCGACTGATTGTAAGCCACGGAAGCCGCTTCCAGCGAATGTCCGCAGGCTTCATGGAAGATCACGCCGCCGAACCCATTGCCGATGGCCACCGGCATCGTCCCCGCCGGACAATAACCTGCGTTCAGCATGGTGACCGCCTGCTGCGCCGCCTCGATCCCGCAAGTCCTTGGATCGACCGTATCATACAGTTCAAAGCCCACCCGGTGTCCCGGGCTGCAGGAACCAGTCTGCATCTCCCCGTTCCGGCTGGCGACCGCCTGGACGCTTATGCGGCTGCGGATCTGGCGGTCCGAAGTCAAGAGCCCGTCGCTGTTGGCGATCGTCACGCAGTGTTCCACTGCCAGGTCGCTGCACCGGACCTGGGAAATACTCTCATGAAACGCCTTGGCCGCCGCGTCCGCCTCCCGCAGCCGGTCGATCTTGTCCTGATTGGAGACTGTCGCGGGCACGATGCGGATGGGGTGGATATCCCCAAAAATACGCTCCCGCAGATGGATGTGGATCGGAGCGTCGCCCTCTCCCAAAGCTCCCGCCACTTTCTCCGCGCAGGCCAAAAGCCCTTTCTCGCTCATATCCGAAGTGCTGGCGAACACGCTGCGCAGTCCCTTATAGACGCGGACGCTGGCCCCGGAGATCAGCTGGTCGCCGATCGAGTAAACTTTCCCGTCCAGCAGGGAAATATTTTTGCTGTTGGTATGTTCCAGATAAAGTTCGGCGTAATCCGCGCCGGTAGACATGGCCCTGGCAAGCGTCAGCTCCATGGTTTTAGAAGATACTGGAATCTGTGACATAAAGACCTCCTTGTCTTATTTATTCTGCCGCGGCTCCTGTCAAGAAGAGCCAGCGGCTGTATGTTCTGTATCGCGCCGTCTCAACATCCTGATGAAAATCCCCATTAAGCACACCGATCCATGCGGCGCCGGCGCTTTCTCCACCATTGTAGCACAACTGGCGGAACGGGGCAAGGCGGTGTTTCCGACCGCCCGGCCTCAATTTTTCAGCGCCGTGACCGGTACCACAAATACGCCGTCCGGCCGCCGGTAAGCGGCTTTTGACAATCCGCAGATCACGCACAGCACCTCGGGCGGGCGCCCCTTGGGATCCTCTGTAAATTCTTTCTTTAATTTCAGAAGCCCCTCCGCGGCGCTGTCGATCTGGTTGGCCCCAAGCTTGATCTCGAACGCGCACCACCGGCCGTCGGTCAGCTCGATCACCGCGTCGATCTCCCGCCCCTGATAATCCTGGTAATGATAGAGCGCGCCGCCGAACGACTCCGCGTAGATCTTCAGATCCCGCTCGCACATCGCCTCGAAAAGGAATCCCAGCGTATTCAGATCCCCCAGCAGTCCCTCCGGAGATACTCTGAGCAGCGCGCAGGCCAGCGACGGATCCGCGAAATGGCGCTTCACCGCCTGTTTCACCCGCACCGACGAGCGTACCCCGGTAGAAAATGGCAGCTGATTGTCCGTGATGAACAATCGCTCAAAAATATCCAGATACTCTTTTACGGTCTCCACATCGATATCCTCGTCGTCGATCTCGCTGATATCGCTGCGCAGCTTCCGGTTCGTGGCCGTCGTGCTCTCGTTGCGGGCAAGGGAACGGAGCAGAAGCCGCATCTTCACCGTATTGCGCTTCACGCCGTCCATCCGGTATACGTCGTCGTCAACGACCGCATTCAGATATTCTTCCGGCAGCAGCGCCGCCCGCTCCGCCGGCAGGCCGAGGCTCCCCGGCCAGCCGCCCCGGATGATCAGCCGGATCAATTCTTTCAGATCCGGCTCTCCGGTCATGACCGGCGCCAGTTCGCCGCGGCACAGCGCCGCCAGGGACACCTGGCCCGTGGAATCCCCAGACTCGTACAAAGACATCGGGCGCATCCTCAGCCTGGCGATCCGCCCGGCCCCGCTGTGAAGGATGCCCTTATGATTGGGCGTAGCGGAACCGGTCAGAATAAAACGCCCTTTCTCCGCCGACTGGTCCACCCGGTACCGCACCGCGTCCCAGATCGGCGGAACCTCCTGCCACTCGTCGATCAGCCGCGGCGCTTCGCCGTCCAGCACCAGCTCCGGCGACATCTCCGCCAGCTGCCGGTTCTGGAAATTCCCGGCCGGGTCGCCGATGAAGATCTCGCTTTTGCTGTGATGAGCGGACGTCCATGTCTTGCCGCACCATTTGGGACCCTCCACGCAGACTGCGCCGAAAGTCGATAAATATTCGTCCAGCTTTGGGTCAATAATACGTGGTATATACTCTCTTTTCTCCATGGCACTTTCTCCTCTGCCATTATTATATACCAACCCGACAGATTTTACAAGTTCAACCCGATAGATTCTGCGTTTTCAACCCGATAGATTTTCTAATTTCAACCCGATAGATTTTCTAATTTCAACCCGACAGATTTTTAAAACCCGGCTCGTTACTCCCACCCTTTGCACACGTCGACCCAGGCTGAAAATCCCGAATACTGTTCCAGTTCCCCGACCGTCAGCTCGATCGCGCTGTTGCCGCTCCCACAGGCGGGGAACACGGTTTCAAACCGCTTCAGCGAACGGTCAAGATATACCGTTACGCCGTCGTTGACCGCAAACGGACAGACTCCGCCGACCGCGTGGCCGACCAGCGTCACAGCCTCGTCCGGCGAGAGCATTTTCGCTTTCGTCCCAAACTGCGCCTTATACTTCGGATTGTCGATCTTGGCGTCGCCCGCCGTCACGATCAGGACCGGCGCGCCGTTTACCATGAACGAGAGCGTCTTGGCGATCCGGCAGGGCTCGCAGTGCAGCGCCTCGGCGGCAAGCTCCACCGTCGCGCTGGAAACCGCAAATTCCTGCACCCGGTTCTCCATTCCAAATTGTTTAAAATACGCTTTCACTTTTTCCACTGACATATTCTCACCTCCCTAGTGAAACAAATATATTATGAAGCTTTTCGCCCAAAAGGTCAAGCACCGCCGGAATTTTGAAAAAAAACATTTGATGAAGCGGCACGATATGGTATAGTATAGGAGAATACAGACAGAAAAGCCCGCCGCCGGAGGATGCTTCCGAATCCCTCAAACGGTGCGGACTGCGAAAGGACCGATAACCTTATGAAACTGTGCGGACTGCAAAAAACGACGCTTCTGGATTTCCCCGGCCTGGTCGCCGCCACCGTCTTTCTGGACAGCTGCAATTTCCGATGCCCCTTTTGCCACAATGCGGACCTGGTCCTGCAGACAGCCGGCGAGCTGCTCTCCCAGGAAGAACTGCTGGCTTTCCTCCGGAAACGGAAAGGAATCCTGGACGGCGTCTGCATCACCGGCGGCGAGCCCACGCTCTGGCCGGAAGAACTGAAACGGCTGATGGCTGCCATCAAAGATCTGGGCTACCAGGTGAAGCTGGACACCAACGGCTACCGGCCCGACGTGCTGAAGCAGATCTGCGAACTCGGACTGGCGGACTATGTGGCCATGGATATCAAGGCGGGGCGCTTCCATTACGCGGAAGTCTGCGGCCTGGACGGCGTGCGGATCGAGCGCATCGAGGAGAGCGCGGCCTGGCTGATGCAGGGACAGGTCCCCTATGAATTTCGGACCACCACGGTCCGGGGACTCCATACCGCGGAAGATTTCACCGACATCGCCGCATGGCTGCAGGGCTGCAAACAGTATTTCCTCCAGGGCTTCGTCGACTCCGGGCATGTGCTACAGGACGGTTTTTCCGCGTTCTCACGGGCCGAACTGGAAACGTTCCGCCGGCTCCTCCTGCCCTCCATCCCCTGCGCCGAGATACGCGGGGTGGACTATTAAGGCGTTAAAGACCGCGTCAAAGATCGTGATTTTTTCTGGATTTTTTCTGGAAAAAATGGGTTGACACGCCCGGATTCGTGTTATATAATGTGTAAATGTGACGTTAGACGAAAATGCTTTAACCAAAGCCCCGGATGAAGCGTTTTGCGTATAGATGTTTGCAAAAACAGGATTTGAGGGATTATGACAGGAGGTCAACCAATGAAGAGTTTTATGGCTAGTCCGGCCACCATTGAGAGAAAATGGTATGTAGTTGACGCGACCGGATATACATTAGGACGCCTGGCTTCTGAAGTGGCTAAGGTGCTGAGAGGCAAAAACAAACCCACCTTTACTCCATTTATGGACTGCGGCGATTATGTGATCATCGTAAATGCAGCGAAAGTAAAGGTCACCGGCCGGAAGCTGGACCAGAAGATTTATTATCATCATTCAGATTACGTAGGCGGCATGAGAGAGACCACGCTTCGCGAGATGATGGCGAAGAAGCCGGAGCGCGTCGTCGAGCTGGCGGTCAAGGGCATGCTTCCCAAGGGTTCCTTAGGCGAAGATATGTACAAAAAGCTTCACGTATACGCAGGCCCGGAGCACGAGCAGGCAGCGCAGAAGCCGGAAGTACTGGAATTCAAGTTTTAAGGGTCTGAAAGGAGGAAAATAGCATGGCCGCTACAAGATATTACGGAACAGGCAGAAGGAAAAAATCCATCGCGAGAGTATATTTAACCCCGGGCACCGGCAAGATCACGATCAATAAGAGAGATATTGACGAGTATCTGGGCCTGGAGACTTTGAAATTGGTCGTCCGTCAGCCGTTAGTCGCTACGGACAATGTAGATAAGTTCGATGTTCTGGTGAACGTCCACGGCGGCGGCTTCACCGGACAGGCCGGAGCGATCCGCCATGGCATCTCCCGCGCCCTGCTGCAGGCAGACGCAGAATACCGCCCGATCTTAAAACAGGCCGGATTCCTGACCAGGGATCCGCGTATGAAAGAGCGTAAGAAATACGGCCTCAAAGCCGCCCGTCGCGCGCCTCAGTTCAGCAAGCGTTAATCGAGAGCTGCAAAATGCGAAAAAGCCCGGAAGTACGCCATTTTCCGGGCTTTTCTTATTATCCGAACCTTTGAAAAATCCGAACCTTAGATGAACATTCCTCTTTGTAGGAAGAATTGTATCTTCA
>CANQYH010000145.1 GCA_947628025.1 uncultured Lachnospiraceae bacterium
ATGGCGTTGGGCAGGCGCTCCACCTTCATGACGATCCCCACCGCCGCCAGGGCCAGATCCCCGTGAACCGCCATCAGAGCGTTCAGGAAGATATTGGCCACGTCGAACAGGCCCGTCAGGATCGCCGACGGCACGCCGACCGTAAAGACGCCTTTCATGTCCGCCCGCTTCACGCCCCGGACGTCGGCAAAACGGATACTGAGGGCGGAGGTCTTTGAAACTTTATTCAGCATATACAACATGTAGATGCAGGAAGCGATATTGGAGATCAGCGTCGCCAGAGCGGCGCCGAACACCTCCCAGCCGTCGGGAAGCAGCACGAACATAAACAGCGGATCCAGCACCATATTCAGGATCCCGCCGCCGGACAGTCCGATGCTGGCCTGCCTGGAATACCCCACATTTCTCAGCAGATGGGCCCCCATCATGGAAAGAATCGTGGGGAGGCTCCCGGCCACCACTACCAGCCAGACATATTGCTTCGCGTAGCCCATGGTGGATTCCGACGCGCCCAGAAGTTTCAGGATGGGCGCCATGAACAGCCCGATCAGCAGGGAATACGCCACTGCAATGGCGATGGTGGCGTAGAAACTGAACGCGCTGACTTTCTTCGCGTCCGCGTCCCTGCCGCTCCCGATCATCCTGGCCACCTGGCTCCCGCCGCCGATACCGAACAGGTTGGAGAAAGCGATGGTCATCATGAACAGCGTGAAAGCCACCGTCACCGCCGCAACCATGTAAGAATTGCCGGTGCGGCCGATGAAAAACGTGTCCACCATATTGTAGATCAGATTGATCAGCTGGCTGATGATCGTCGGTATGGCCATGGCCGCGATGGCCTTTGGCACAGGCATTGTCTCAAAAAGTTCCTTTTTATCATTTGTTTTCATATGGTCACCTCTGTCTCACACAACTATACTTTCTTAAAAGGCTTCTGTCAATTCCCGCGGTCAAATTTTTCCATCCTTAACAGATTGCCAGAAACCATTCATTCTCGCCCGCCAGAATCAATAATATCATAAATATTTTCCATCAAGAGGAGGAACGAAAATGATTCAAACTGCAAACCCCAAAAGGAATGTTCTAGACAAACAGCCGCACCCCATAATACCCTACCGTATACGGATCGGGTATCCTAGTTGCGCGGCTACACCGTCAATTCTATATTTCATCTTTTTCCCGCGGTCACAAAAGGATCGCCGCAACCGCCGGCAGACCTTAAAGATCATAAAGAAGAAACTGGATCTGCCCAATCCTCTTCCGCTTCGCGAAGCTTATTTTTCAAAGTTTCTTCCAAATCTGCGGCGGCAAAATTCGCCCGTTTCAGCACCTGAAGAGAATTTGCAAAATTATCAAGCTTCTTCATAGATCGTTACCCCGTCCTTTTGAATTTCCGTTTTCAATTCATCGGAGATCCCTGCGTCAAGATCGACAATATCAAAGGTCAGGAGCGAATGCACACACTCTTTGATGTCCCAGTAAAACGCATCAAAATTGCCGCCGCTTACTGCGATATCCACATCGCTTCTTTCCGTATGGGTCCCTCTTGCACGGGAGCCAAACAGAATGACCCTGCGAACCCCGTTTTTTCGGGAAATCGCAGAAATATCCCTTACGACCCTTTCCGGGATATAATATAGTGTCCGGGATTTAAGTTTATCATCCATTACAGGTCCCTCATGGTCCGTTCTTTTGCCGTTCTCTCAAACTATCCGTTACGTTTTCTGCCGTCCTGTCTGTTATCTTGCAGGTGACAGAACGATTTACTCTACGGCGCGGTAAACTCAATCTGCCGGAAACACCTTTAAGGAATTTGCGGGCGCCAAACGGTTCACCGCGCAGCTTCCGCCGTCCTTACTTCCGATAAAAAAGGATCCCCAGCGTCCCCGGCCCGCAGTGACAGGACACCGTGCAGCCCGCCCGGGTGTGCAGGACCTCCTCGAAAGGCGCCAGTTCGCGTACGGTTTTCTCCACGACCTCCCGGATCTCCTCGTCGATCCCGGAATCCGTGATAAAGATCCTCCGGGTATCTACCGTGGAGACGTCGCCCAGCTGATCTTTTACATATTCCGTCAGGCAATGGGACATCGTGCCGCGGTATTTTCTCCCTACGCCCATCGCCCCGTCTTTTACGTAAATACAGGGGTGCAGCTTCAGCAGATTGGCTCCCAGTGCCGCCAGCGCCGTACAGCGGCCGCCCTTGCGCAGATAATCCAGCGTGCTCACCAGGAAACTGACGTCCAGCTTGTCCCGTTTCGCCTCCAGCTGCTTCTGGATCTCGCCGGGATCCATGCCGGCCGCCGCCATATCGCAGGCATCCAGTACCAGATGCGCGATGCCGGTAGACAAATTCCGGCTGTCTATGACGTAAACATGTCCCAGTTCCTCCGCCGCGATACAGGCATTCTGGTAACAGGAGGACATCTCCGCGCTGATCGTAAAATGAATGATGGCGTCACATTCTTTGAGGATCCTGCCAAACACTTCCAGATATTCCTGGATATTCACCGCCGCCGTGGAACCCAGCTGTCCGCTGGCGCTGATCTTTTCATAAAGCTCATCCGGAGTAATATCCACGCCGTCTTTGTAACTCTTTCCTGCACAGCTTACGGTCAGCGGCGTGATCGTAATACCATATTTACTGATCAATTCCGGCGTCAAGTCACAAGTACTATCCGCAGTCACTCGAATCCGCATAATCTCATCCTCTTCTTTCTTTATCCGCACAGGAGCCGGCTCATACGCCTGCGTCCTGCGTTTCCGAATCATGTATTGATGCCATTATAGACGTTCCGCTTCCCGATGTCAAGTCGCGCAATACTCTCCATGCTTCAGACCCGCCCGCTTCAGCAGCTTATATTGTCAAATATTAATAGTCATTAATGATAAAATTGCAGCATCATATATTAATAATCAATATTGCCCATCTGTAATAATTATATTGCGTTTTAGACTGCCTATACTTATAGATGGAGGTAATAATAATGATTTTAAAGACAGCGGACAGAATCCGGGAATTACGCGCAAAAAACAATCTGACACAAACACAGCTGGCCCGCGCATTATACGTGACCCGCTCCAGCGTCAATGCATGGGAGATGGCGGTCTCCATTCCATCTACCGAAAAGATCATAGAGCTTTGTCAGGTCCTGCATACGACCGCCGATTATCTTCTGGGCGTCGATTCCGGCGAAACCATCCTGATCGAAGCCTACACATACGAAGAAAAAGAACTTCTATATCGCTTGCTGCAATATTTTGACCAGCAGCACAGGCTGGGCAAAGAATCCTGAAGATCGTCCCCGGCCTTTCTTACAGTCTGAAAAACCTGAGGAGCCGCCCCACCGGCAGCTCCCCATTTATTTTACCTGCTCTTTTACTGTACCCAAACGCCCTCTGCATTGACATAAAAACCATCCGGCGTTACCGTATCGGTCAGCATATAGCCGTCAGCCCCCATATAATACCAGAGGCCGGAAGCCGGGGACTGATACCAGTCGTTCACCATATAAGTGCCATCCGGGTACTGGATCCACCAGCCCTTATTGTCGCTTGCCCAATCACCTTTCATCGGAGCGGCCGGAACCTGAGCGTCCGTCTGAGCTGCGCCGGTATCCGAAAAACGGAAAAGGGTATCGCTGATCAAAGTGTAACCGTCTGCATCGGAATTGATCATGCCTAAAAAGTACAGATAATCCTCCGGCCGGCCCAGATTCTCCGACGTCATTTTGTCAGAAGCGATCTGATAAACAGGATAACTGCCATTTAACTGATCTAATAAGGGAGCCGCCAACGTTTCCAGCTTCGCCAGCTCCTCTTCATACGATAAATCAAAATCCTCCTCGGTCAGCAAACCATTCGCGATCGCCGCCTCGGCCAGAGGCATCTCGATCTCGCCCGCATAATGTCCGTATTCGCCGTTTTTTCCGCTATAATCATCTATAAACGAGATCTCCTCGCCAAGCGGAACCGCTACCAGTTCCAGCGTATAAACGGTACCGCTGGCAGGATAAGAATAGTCAGAAACCCAAACGTCCAGATTGTCTTTCTTGTCCATATAAACGACCTGCCTCGTCGGACCCGCATCCGAAAACGCCTGCGTAAATCCGATCGTATAACTGCCCAGACAGGCCAGGTCATTGGCAGCTTTCCATGTGTCTGTGGTATATTCCACCGAAACTGCAAACGCGGTCATACTCACAGACATTGCGGCCGTTACGGCCAGGATCGCAGCGATCCATTTCTTTTTCATGATACATTCCTCTCTTTCTGCCTAACTATCAGCATATTTTAGTATCTTTATTATACCTCTCCGCTGCCTCCTGTCAAGCAAATCCTCCGCCCAACCGCGCGCATCGCTCTAAATGAAAATTTCCGCGCGGCATATCGTTCGGGCAATCACAGAAACGAAAACAGACCGGAAAGCACAAAAGGGCCGTTTAAAATAAATTAATTTCATTTTTATAAAGATTTTCTTAATAAACGCCTTTATTTTTTGGAAGAATGGTATTACAATAGGAAAGGATATCGTACTATTCCAGAAAGGAGTATCTTGATCATGTCAAAAAACAAATGGGGCAAATTGCTGGTCTTCGCAGCTGTCGTCGGAACCACGGCGGCGGCGGTATCCTATTATCTGAAATACAGAGCTTTCAACAAGGAGCTGGACGAAGATTTCCACGATTTCGAAGGAGATTTTGAGGACGAAGAAGACGAAGACACGACCGATGTGCCTGAACGCACTTACGTAAAACTTTCCCAGAAAACGGCAATGGCCAAAGAAGCCATCAAAGGCGCCACCGGACAGGCCGTAAACAAAGCCAAAAATGCGGCCACCATTGTCAAAGAAACGGTTAAGAATGTCGCCGATAAAGCCAAAAACGCCGGGAAAGAAGCGGCTGAGACCGCAGAGAACGCCGCAAAAGAACTGACCGAAACCGCCGAAAAAGCGGAAAAAGAAGCTGCCGAAGCCATGAAAGACACGGTGGAAGTCGTCGAAGAAGCCGCCGCGGAGGCAGCCGGCACATGCAAAGAACTCGCCGGTGACACGGCGGACGCAGTAAAAAAAGCGGCGGACTGCGTATGCAGGGACGAAACTCCCGCTGCGGAAACCGGAGAAACATCTGCGGAAGACGCAAATGACGGCGCGAAGAAAACCGAGAGCGGCGAACCCACGATCGAAGAATCCGCCGAATAGCCGCTGATCCAACCGGCGCAGCGCCCGAAGATCCAAGCCGGATGATCCCGGTCCGGCTTTGTTGTTTTGTGCAGAAACCTACGATCAGACCCATATATGGCAGGCGACATGGAAAGGCGTTTTCCCATGCCGCCTGTCTGCATTAACTTCTTATTCCCACAAGAGCAGATTCTGGAACCGGACCTCTCCTGCCGCACTCTCTGCGATCACATAAGCATGGCTGCCGTTTTCATTGGAACGGAGCTGATAGGCTTCTCCCGTTTTATCCAGCGTCCAGCGTTCATCCAGTACCAGCACTCCCTTTGATACCGTCATGTTCCAGGTAGCGGTTTCTCCCTGGGCATTGGCCGTCTCGTAAAGTATATCCCCGTACATCAGATCATCCACGAAAAGCCCCTCTCTGCGGACCGTCTGATTCTCCTGCCCGGAACCGTCATAATAACAGTAGCCCACGGTCCCGTATCCATACATGGAACCATCATGCCAGTTTCCTGCCGCATAATCGTACCTGGGATAATCCAAATGGACCGTCTGCAGCGCCGTGACCATACCATCCGGACTGCCATGCGCAAAATCGCCGTAAAATACCAGCGACGATTTTTTGAGCGCCAGCCCGCGTCCCTCCAGCTCCGTATACAGGCTGCCGTTCTGATACAAATATACCTGCCCGTCCATCACGTCATAAAAAAGCTCCGCCAGAGCGTCTTTCTGTTCCTCCATCAACCGGGCGCAGGCCTCCATCTGTCCGCCCGCCAGCGCCTCGGATATCTTATTCAAGAGCTCCGCCTGTTCTTCCGTCAGTTCCGGCCCACGTTTCATCTCCGCCTCGCTCTCGGCGATGCTCTCCTCCACGCTTTCGGCTACGCTGGCGATCAGGCTCTCCTCCCAGGCCCGGAGGCTTTCGCTCTCCGCCAGATCCCGCAGACTTTCACTCTCTGCCAGGGCGATCCGGCTCTCGTTCTCCTCCGCAGCACGGCTGGACTCTTTCCCGATCTGACCTCTCTCCTCCCAACGTGCCAGCCACACTGCTCCGGCTGCCGCCAAAATCATCAGGCATACCGCTCCGGCCCACCGGATGCGCTCCCGCCATCCAGGCTCCCGCGGGGCCGGCCTTTTCCGGGACTCCCATTTTTCCCGGAGATCCATCGTTTTCTGTTTCAGGACTCCCATATCCAGCCTTTTCCAGAATTGAATCTTCTCCCAGTCGAAACCGCCCTGCGCCGGTTCGCTCCGGGGTTTTCGTTTTTCCTCGTCGGACTTCCCCCAATCCGGCCGTTTCATGCTATCACCTTTCCATTTCATTCCTGCAAAAAAGGCTGACCCGCCGGTACTTCACGTTTCAGCCTTTCGATCCGATCTGCATAAATAGTTATTTCTCCAGCTTAAACGAACTCTTCAGCGATACGATCCGGTTAAACACCAGCGCGTCCGGCCTGCTGTCCTTGCAGTCCACACAGAAATAGCCGTTGCGCATAAACTGGAAACTGTCGTACGCTTTCGCCTCTTTTAACGCCGGCTCCACATAACATTCTTTAAGAACTGTCAGAGAATTCGGGTTTAAATTCAGCGTTCCGTCCGCATTGAGCTTGCCTTTCTCCTCATCCACAATATTCTCGTACAGGCGGCACTCCACCTTTTCCGCAGCCGGTACGGAGACCCAATGGATCGTCCCTTTTACTTTTCTGCCCGTAAATCCCGAACCGCTTTTCGTCTCCGGGTCATAGACGGCGTGAACGACCGTTACACGCCCTTCCTCGTCTTTCTCGCAGCCGGTACAGGTCACGAAATAGGCCCCCATGAGACGGACCTCATTGCCGGGGAACAGCCGGAAGTATTTCTTCGGCGGCGTCTCCATGAAATCCTCGCGCTCGATATAAAGTTCCCGGGAAAACGGCACCTGGCGCTCGCCCAGCGATTCATTCTCCAGGTTATTCGGAATCGAGAGCATCTCCGTCTGCCCCTCCGGATAATTGTCGATCACCAGTTTCACCGGATCCAGGATCGCCATCATCCGGGGCCGTTTCAGCTTCAGATCCTCGCGGATGCAGTACTCTAACAGCGCATAATCCACGGAACTGTTGGCTTTTGCCACGCCTACCAGCTCCACAAATTTCTGGATCGACTCCGGCGTATAACCGCGCCTCCTGAGCGCGGCGATCGACACCAGACGCGGGTCGTCCCAGCCGTCCACGATCCCGTCTTCTACCAGCTTCTTGATATAACGCTTGCCTGTGACCACGTTCGTCAGATAGAGCTTCGCAAATTCGATCTGCCGCGGCGGGTTCTCAAACTCGCACTCCCGCACCACCCAGTCGTAGAGCGGCCGGTGGTCCTCAAATTCCAGCGTACAGATGGAATGGGTGATGTGCTCCACCGCGTCCTCGATGGGGTGGGCGAAATCATACATCGGATAGATGCACCATTTGTCCCCGGTATTGTGGTGGGTCATATGGGCCACCCGGTAAATGACCGGGTCACGCATGTTGATATTCGGGCTCGCCATGTCGATCTTAGCTCGAAGCACCTTCTCGCCATCGGCGTACTTGCCCTCCTTCATCTCCTCGAAAAGCTTTAAGTTCTCCTCCACGCTGCGGTTCCGGTAGGGGCTCTCCTTGCCAGGTGTCGTGAAATCGCCCCTGTACGCCTTGATCTCGTCGGCGCTTAAGTCGCAGACGAACGCCTTGCCCTTCTTAATCAGCAGCACCGCGCACTCGTACATGGTCTCGAAATAATCCGACGCGAAGAACAGCCTGTCCTCGAAGTCCGCACCCAGCCACTTTACATC
>CANQYH010000146.1 GCA_947628025.1 uncultured Lachnospiraceae bacterium
CCGCAAACGCCAAAATGAGGGCATCGATCCCGCGAGGTTTCTAACGGCGACTCCTGCACTACCCGCAGCAGCCGTCCCTCGCACCGGCCGTTCCGTTTTTTGTTTACTACAAACTCCACCGTCTGACCCGGGATCACATTCTTCACGATCGCTGTTTCTCCCTCCGCCGTGACCTTTCCCCGGTTAGGAAAGGCCGTCTTTTCTACTGTGCCCGTATATTTTTCGCCCTTTTTCATGCCTGATCCCGTCGCCTTCCATTCTATTTTCAGCCGTTTCCTCGCGCCGCCCGGCCGAATGCCCTCTGCCGCAAAAAAAGGCGCGCCCCCTGTTCTGAGGCACGCCCCTCGCAAATCTGCTCCTTATACCGTCTCCGGCTTCTCCTCTGCTTTCTCAGCGGCCGGTTCCTCTGCCTTTTCCTCCGCAGGCTTCTCTGCGGGCTTCTCCTCCGTTTCCGGCTCGTCGTCGAAGAAATCGTCGTCAAAGTCGTCGTCGAAATCATCCTCGAAATCGTCCAGATAATCCGGGGTAAGGAAACGGTATACCGCATACGCAATCCCGGCTACAGCCGCCACCGCGCCGATGATCGCCAGAACCCATAAGATCGTGTTCAGCTTTTTGTCCGTGTCCTCATGCTTTTTCAGCCACGCGTTCAGCTTCGAAGCGCTGATCATATCCTCTACATGGCTGATCGCTTCTTTTCCCATTACGTCCAATTTATTCATCGCAAGCACCCTCCTTATTCCGATTCAAGATCACTGCCACCTTTATACTAGCATAATTTATACAGTTTTGCAATTTTTATTTACGGCCCGAAGAGAATTTTTTACAACCGTCCGGGCTGTGCGGTCTTTTCACCCGGCATTACGCCTCTTTCCCTTTCAGGAACGAAGCCATGATCCGGCGCACGCCCACCGTATCGAACTCCACTGTGACCTCAAAATCTTTCGGCCGCTCTTCGACGCCGATCACGGTTCCCTCGCCGAATTTGACATGCTTAACGCGGTCTCCGGTCTTATATTCCGAACTTTTGCTCTTTTCCACCACAAACGCTTTTCCAAAATCCGGCTTGGAATCCGGAGCGAACCGGCTGGTACCGGCCGGTTTCTCCCGGCGGGCCGTCCTGGGCGACAGGCCGGTGCGCTGCACAGGCGCCGGTTCCTGCTCCGTCTCGTCCATCCAGACGACCGGCCGGCTCCCGCCCTCAAACGCGTCGTCCGTCCATTCGCCTATAAACCCTGTCTTTTGTCCGGTTTCCTGCCCTTTCGGCTGAGATCCCCGCGGTTTGTCCGAAGCGGCCCACCATGGCTCCAAGCGGCTGGATACCAGAAGCTCCTTGGGTATCTCTTCCAGGAACCGGCTGGTTTTGTTGTAGCGGGGCTCTCCATTTACCACACGCATCCGGGCGCTGGTCAGGGTCAGGTGCTTCTTCGCCCTTGTGATGCCTACGTAGCAGAGCCTGCGCTCTTCCTCCATCTCCCCCGGATTATCCGACGTGACCGTCATATAGCTGGGAAATGTGCCGTCCTCCAGGCCGCTGAGATATACGTTCTCGAACTCCAGGCCTTTTGCGCTGTGCAGCGTCATCAGCGTCACCCGGTGCTCGTTCTGGTCCAGCTCGTCCACATCCGCCACCAGCGCCACTTCCTCCAGAAAACCGTCCAGAGACGGTTCCTCAGCGCTCTTAGCATAATCGACCGCTTTGCTGATCAGTTCCTCGATATTCTCCAGACGCTCCTGGGCCTCCTCGGTCCCCTCTGCCTCCAGATCCTTTCTGTAACCTGTTTCATCCAGGATATCCTCGATCAACTGACGCAGGTTTACGCTTAGCCGCAGGACCGGCGCGCCCGGCTCCGTATAGTCGTCCGTCCGCTCCGTCTCGTCCGGCTCTTTTTCTTCCACATATTCCTCTGCCAGACGCCGCCGGAACTCCCCGATCATATCTGTGAATCCCCGTATCTTCTCCGCGGCCTTTCCGAGGCCCGGGACCTCCCCGGCACGCCGCATCCCGTCGTAAAGGCTGTAACCATTGGCGGCGGCAAACACGGTAACCTTGCCCAGGGAAACCGCGCCGATCCCACGGCGGGGTACATTGATGATACGGGTCACCGCTATATCGTCCCGCCCCGTGGCAATGGTCTTCAGGTAGGCCAACATATCCTTGATCTCTTTCCTCTGGTAGAAATTTACGCCGCCCACCAGACGGTAAGGCACATTGCAGGCGATGCACTTTTCCTCCAGAAGACGGGACTGGGCGTTGGTACGGTACAGGACCGCGCAGCTTTCATAGGGATACCCATGGTCCAGGATATCGCGAACGATGAACTCCGCCTCCTCATACGCCTGGTCGAACTGCCGGTAGACCAGCTTCTCGCCGGTCCCGTTGGCCGTCCACAAACGCTTCTCTTTCCGCCCCTCATTGTTCCGGATCACCGCATTGGCCGCGTCCAGGATATTCTGCGTTGAACGGTAATTCTGCTCCAGCTTCACGACCGCCGCCCCCGGAAACGTCTGCTCAAAATCCAGGATATTGCGGATATCCGCGCCGCGGAATTTGTAGATCGACTGGTCGTCGTCGCCCACGACGCAGATGTTTTTGTATTTGCCCGCCAGCAGCCGCACCAGTTCAAACTGGGCGCGGTTCGTATCCTGGTACTCGTCCACCATGATATAGCGGAACCGCTCCTGGTAATAGTCCAGCACCTGGGGCTGCGCGGTAAAAAGTTCCACCGTCTTCATGATCAGGTCGTCGAAATCCAGCGCGTCGTTCTTCTTCAGCGCCTCCTGGTACGCCTGATAGATCTCCCCGATCCGCCTCTCATGAAAATCTTCTGCTTCTTCCAGGAACATATCCGGCGTGATCAGCTTGTCCTTGGCGGACGAGATCCTGCCCAGGACCATCTTCTCCCGATAGAGCCGGTTGTCCACCTCCAGCGCCTTGTATACCTGCTTTAAGAGCGACTTCTGATCGTCCGGATCATAGATCGTAAAGTGGGTCGTGTAACCTAAAAATTCAATATGCCTGCGCAGGATACGCACGCAGGCCGAGTGGAACGTACTGACCCAGACGCTGTCCGATCCGAAGCCCACCTGGCGGTCCACCCGTTCCCGCATCTCCCCGGCGGCCTTATTCGTAAACGTGATCGCCAGGATGTTCCACGGATGCACGTTCTTTTCCTCGATCAGGTATGCGATCCTATGCGCCAGCACGCGCGTTTTGCCGGAACCTGCTCCGGCCAGAACCAGAAGCGGTCCCTCCGTACAGGAGACCGCTTCTTTTTGCATCGGATTCAGTTGGTCTAAACTGCTCATTTGGAACCCTCATAGGCCGCGCGCACGCACCTGGCCAGCTGATCGGCGCAGGAAGTATTCTTAAAGCCGCAAAGGTTCCCTTTCAGCTTGCTCTCGATCTGGTCCACCGTCATGCCGTCTACCAGCTTGCTGATCGCTTTCAGATTGCCGTTGCAGCCGTTCGTAAACTCCACATTTGTAACCACGTCGCCGTTCAGATCAAAACTGATCCGGGAGGCGCACACGCCCTGGGTATTCATTTGATATCTCATACGAATCTTCCTTTCATTATGTAATGTCCCGCGGCCCTACTTTTCTCCGCGGTATGCCACAGCCTCGATCTCCACCAGCGCCCGCTTCGGGATCGCAGCCACCTCAAACGCCGCCCTGGCCGGGCAGACGCCGGTAAAGAACTCGGCGTACACCTCGTTCATCCGCGCAAAATCGCTGATATTCTGCAGAAGCACCGTCGTCTTGACCACGTCGTCCATCGTCAGCCCCGCTTCCGCCAGGATGTTCCGGATGTTGGTCAGCGCCTGCCGGGTCTGGCTCTGGATATCCTCGCCCGCAAACGAACCCGTAGCCGGATCGATCGGCAGCTGGCCGGACACATAGACGAAGCCTCCCGCTTCCACCGCCTGCGAATAAGGACCAATCGCCGCGGGCGCTTTCTCTGTATGATATGCTTTCTTCATAAAATCGCTACCTCGCTTTCATTATATATACCTGTCCCTTATTATACAGGAAATCCCCGGCAGGTTCAATAAGGAATTTTGCAGGATTTCTCTTGCCATCTGGTTTTCAATACTATATAATGTAATACGAAACACGCGGCGCGTCTCCCACGCGCTGCGCAGATGACCGCAATCCCGCCGCAAAAGCGGCAGAGGAGGACCTATGAAAAGCAACCACGAAAGACTCCGCGAAATCTTCGCCCGGCTGGACAGCCTGGATTATGTGAAACCTGACCAGATCCCCAATATCAACCTCTACATGGATCAGGTTACCACATTTATGGACGAGCACCTGGAGAATTCCAAGCGATACTCCAAGGACAAGGTCCTGACCAAGACCATGATCAATAACTACGCCAAAAACGACCTGCTCCCTCCGCCGATCAGGAAAAAATACACCCGCGAGCATATGCTTTTGCTGATCTTCATCTACTATTTTAAAAATATGCTCTCTTTCAACGATATCGGCTCCCTGTTTTCCCCGATCACGGAGCAGCATTTCATGGATTCGTCGGAGCTTTCTCTGCAGGACATCTACGAGCAGATCTTCTCGCTGGAGAAAGATCAGATGAAGCGCCTGAAAGAAGACCTGATCCGCAAATACCGCAACGTCCAGGACATGTTCCCAAACCAGGACGAAGAGGACCGCGAATACCTGCAGCTCTTTGCATTTATCTGCGAGCTGGGCTTCGACGTATACCTGAAAAAACAGACTATGGAGCTTTTGATCGACCAGATCCGTGAGGAACACCCGGCCGAGGGCAAGAAAAAAAAGTCGTGAGCATCCCGCCCACGGCTTTTTCGGTCTTTTAAAACTTCTTACGCCTCCCAGCCATACTTCGCGCCTGGGCCTGCCGCCCCAAAACTCCGGCCGGTCCGAAAACGATCCGAACGATCAGCCTGCTCCTCCCGTTCCTCTCAGCCGCTCAAACACCATATCGTACCCGTCGCTTCCGTAATTCAGCGAACGGTTCACCCGGCTGATCGTCGCCGTAGAAGCCCCTGTCTTCTCCGCAATGTCCAGATACGTCTTCTTCTCTCTCAGCATCCCGGCTACCTCGTACCGCTGTGCCAGAGACAGCAGCTCGTTCACCGTACAGACATCCTCAAAAAAAGAATAACATTCCTCCACATCCCGCAGCGACAGGATCGCCTCAAACAGCCGGTCCACCGCTTCCGTCTTGATCTTCTTATTCATAACCCCGTATCCTCGCTTCTGCAAATCCTTTTGTGCCGCATCCGATCTGCGTAGAACCATTCGTATTTTAGCACATTAAATTTTTAAAGTCCATAGCCGAACGAGGAAAAGACGAAAATGTTTTTGTCCGCCGCACATTTCCCAGGGCTGTCAATATTATGTAGTATCAGCACCCCTTATTTCAGGAGGAACCTTATGAACAAACTCACTGTTTTTTCGCTGGCGGCGGTCCTTACGGCCGCTTCTCTCTCCGCCTGCCAGTCCCAGGCCAAGACCCAAGACGATCTGACACCGGTAACCCTTAATGAAGTGGCCCACTCCATTTTCTACGCGCCCCAGTACGCCGCCATCGAACTGGGCTATTTTGAAGAAGAGGGCATCGACCTGACGCTGGTCAACGGCGGCGGCGCCGACAAAGTCATGACCGCCCTGGTCTCCGGCGACGCCGACATCGGCTTCATGGGCTCCGAGGCCAGCATCTACACCTATGCCAACGGCTCCGAAGACTACGCCGTCAACTTCGCCCAGCTCACCCAGCGGGCCGGCAACTTCCTGGTCGCCCGCCAGCCCGACGATCAGTTCGAATGGTCGAAACTGATTGGCAAAAAAGTGCTGGGCGGTCGAGCGGGTGGCTGCCGCCCCACTATGTAAATTTCCGTTCGGTCCCCAATGGTCCGGACACCCTCTTTCCGCAGGCGGCCTTTCCCCTAAATGAAAAAGGCATACATACGGACGGTGAAGATCCCCGGCCCCGTACCGGTATGCCGCCGGGGATCCTGCCGGCGCTATTTGACGGCTAATAGCGCAGACAGCCGCTGCATATTTTTCCGTTTCAGTTCCATGGACGGATGGACATACCGGTTCAGGGTGATGTTCACATTCGCATGTCCCAGAAGTTCGCTTAAACTTTTCACATCAAAATCCATTTCGATACAGCGGGTCGCAAACGTGTGACGCAGCACATGAAAATTGACCTGCTCCAGGCCGGCCTGGCCGAGGATCCTCTTAAAATGCCGTTCCATCGATCTGGGTTCTACAAAAACGTTGATCTGCCCCGTCAGCACGTACCCCTGCTTCCCTTTCCAATAAGAAAACAGAATATTGGCCAGCTCTTTCGGGATCGGGATCTTGCGGATCGAACTCCTGCTCTTGGGGGCCGTTATGATGATCTTGGTCTTCCTGCCTGAAAGATTGTTGGTCTGGAGTCTTTGCATACTCTGCCGGACAAAAATGACCTGCTCCGCAAAAGAAATATCCTCCCACCGAAGCGCGCAGATCTCTCCCAGACGAAGTCCCGCGAACATGCAGATCAGGATTCCCAGATTCCGGTCGTTTAAATTCGCATAGAGAAAACGATAGAGAGTATCCTGCTCTTTTCTGGACAAAACCTGCATTTCTTTCGGTTCCCGTTTTACGGAAATGGTAGAAATATCAAACGGAAGAATCTCTCCGTAATTAAACGCATAGCGAAATACATGGCGAATCACCGACATGATATCGGAAACCGTTTTTGGAGACAGCCCCTTGTGATTCTTACCGCCCACAGACAGCATACGGCTGCAGAACCGCTCGATGCTTCCCCTGCTTATGCTCCGCCATTCCACATCCCCCAGTTCCGGGAGAATATAGGAGTTCATCATGTTCCTGTATTTGATATATGTAGATTCCCGGACCTGGCTTTTCGTGACATCCAGCCACTTTTCCGCAAAATCTCTGAACAAAAGCCGCCTGGAAACGGATGACGGTTTCTGAACTATATCCAGCACAAAACTGGCCCTGCTTCCTGCTTTCGCGCTCAGGGACGCAGACGCGGATTTTTTTACGATCAGTTTTTTCTTTACTTCCTGGTAAGTATCCGCATACTCATATCCGTACCGGTATTTTCCATTCGCCCTCTTTTCAATGATATACCGGCCCTCCCACCGTCCATCTTTCCTTTGGTAAATGTTTTCTCCCTTCCTTGACATTGCTGCCGACCTCCTTCTCTTTGGTGTGCTGACGGTTATTCTGACGGCGCATTTTCTTCTAGATCCCCCAAACAGGCCGTAATTACCGAGCGTTTGCCCCGCACCTCCCAACGATTCCCAGGAATCCCAGCAGTTTTTTCGGACAAACGTACTGACAAACCGCCTATTCTTTTGTAAAAGCTCTTTGAAAAAGACGAATCGTGGCTTTAAGACGTTGCCATAGAGTACACTGCCCTACGACATCACTTGTTTTGCAAAGAGAGTTTATTTCCTTTTGCTTCACAGCTAAAATGCCTACGTGTCCGTTTCACATATTATGTTAATTGCAAATTCCAAATTCTGTAAATAGTGTAATATAAAGAAAAGCATCAGAAATCACAGATGATCTGTCAGGCAAACATACATTCAAAGATTTTCGTCGAAATGATCTTGTTCTTTTTAAACAAAAAAATGGCCGGGCCATTTGCCGCGGCAGCGGCCGGCGGTCATGTATCTGCCCGCCGGCCGCACAGAAACAGCGCCAGCAGCACAGCCGCCAGGCCACCGCTGAGTTTCGCGGTCAGCATCGCCCCCAAAAGCTCCGGTTCAGCGCTGACCGCAAAGCCTAAATGAGCAGCCAAAAGGCTGACGGCGCTGACTGCAAAGGCCGCATTTACTACTTTTCCTTTCTCGTCCATCCGGCGGTACAGGGAGATCATCGGAAACAGGCTGACCATACTGAGCAGAAGACCGGTCATACTTTCCGGCTCCATCCCCAGACGCCATCCCAGGCGGGCGAACGGTTTTTTTAAAC
>CANQYH010000147.1 GCA_947628025.1 uncultured Lachnospiraceae bacterium
GCCGCCGGATCCCCGCAGCCACGGCCTCCACCTCCTGGGCCGGTCCCGCCGCCTGCCAGACCTCCGCCTCTTTCGGCTCCCAGGAAGCCGCCGCTCCCCCGTACCGGTACAGATGGCTCTCGATAAACGCCAGGGACGGACTTTTCACAAACCGCGGAAGCGCCCCCAGCAGGATGTCCTTTTCCCTGGCCACCCCGTTCTTTTCCGCGAGGCTGCCGATCCGGAAGATCATTTCCCTGCCCATATAGAATATATCCTGCATACTTGACCGCCGGTAAGGCTCCGCGCCCGGGTCCGCCGTCACCGTGACCACGACCCGCTTCGCGTGGATCATCATCAGCTCCAGCAGGCGGTACTGCACCGGCGTAAATCCTGTATACCCGTCCAGGGTAATGACGCTTCTTCGGATCAGCTCCGACTCAGGCAGCACCCGGCAGAGCACGTCCAGGATCTCCTCCGCCGTGATAAACCGGTCCTCGATCTCCTTTTGGAACGCGCGGCAGATCACCGCCAGATCCGCGCATTTCGCCCGCAAAAGCGCCGTATCCGCCGCATCCCTGGCGCGCTCCAGATCCTCCGCGCGGATCCCATACTGGTACAGCTCGGAAAGCATGGATTTTAACTGATTGATGAACCCGGTCTGGTTCAGATGCCCTGCGTAAAGCCCCAGCTCTTTCCGCTTGCCGGAGGCCACCTTGCGCAGGACCATAGATTTGCCCATGTCGTCCAGCACGGCCAGCTGGTCCACGGCCAGCTCCTCAAAAACGCGGTAAGCCAGACGGTTAAAGCTGACGATGTCAATGTTCATGACGCCATGATCCGGATGCAGCTTCACGATCTCTTTCTGCGTCTGCATCGTGAACTGTTCCGGTACGATGGCGATAAACGGGGAATCCGGTTCTTTTAAGGAACCGGCGATCAGATCCTCATACAGTCTCCGGGTCTTCCCCGAACCGGAGCTGCCTATGATAAATTGTAATGACATGGGGCCTCCTGCCTGCGGACGAACCTCCCGCCGCTCTGCGCTGCATTTTCAGCTACCATTATACACCCGTCCGCGCCGCGCCGCCATCATTTTTATGGCGGCCGCCGAATAATTTCCGCGCCACCCTAATACATTGTAGCAAACACATTTACCGGGGGTCCCGCCAATGAGCTCCAAAACCAAGATCGTAGTCCTGAAAATGAAAGAGATCGTCTACACCGCGATCTTTATCGGGCTTGCCATACTGCTGATCACCCTGCTTCTGATCATGTTCCGCCCCAGGCGCGGCGCCGCCGTATCCTCTCCGGACGCCGTCTATGTCCCGGGCGTCTACACTTCCTCCCTGACGGTAGGCAATCAGAACGTAAACGTGGAAGTAGCCGTAGACGCCCAGCGCATCAACTCCATCTCTTTCGTCTCCCTGGACGAATCCGTCACCACCATGTACCCGCTGATGCAGCCGGTCATGGACGACCTGAAAGAGCAGATCCTGATCAGCCAGTCCTTAGACGGCGTCTCCTACTCCATGGAGACCCGCTATACGTCCCAGGCCGTCCTCGGCGCCATCGAAAAAGCCCTTGCCAAGGCAAAAGCGGACGAATGAACCGCCGGCGAAATGAAAATCTAACCACAAAAAGAACACCGTCCCGGCGCGAAACGGCGGCGACGGTGTTCTTTTTGGAAAGCCGGCAATATCATGCCTGCTTCAAATTCATTTTCTACATTCTCATGACCGAGACACCCATACCCCGTCCGGGCCGACCCGGCGGTTATCCGGAGTAGTATCCGCGAATGGTCCGAAACCCTTTAACTATCCCTGTAAACTTCCTTTCTGTGCCCTACGCTCAACGCAAGGATCACCAGACGTTCCTCCTGAATAAGACAGATCAGGCGATAGTCCCCAATCCGATACCGCCATTGACCGTTCCTATTTGCAGTCATTCCTTTCCCGTGCGTTCTTAGGTCTTCGCATCCGACAAGGTTCTTATCGATCCATGACTTTATCATGCGCTGCGTATACCTGTCCAGCTCCTTAAATTCCCGGTCGAACCGTTCCGTAGTCTCCACACAGTAGCTCATAAATCCAGTTCTTTCCAAAGTTCGGAAACCGGCCTGCTCTTCTGACCGCCCTGAAGATACTCGCTATATGCCTTGTCAGCCACAGTAACATCATACTCATCCTCAATTTTATCAAAAAGAGCTTTCTTAAATGCTTCTCCCACAGACAAAGAATGCAGCTTTGCGTAACTCTCAGCCAGTGATTTCTCTTCCGGCGTCAGCCTTATAGAAAAACTCATGCGCTTCATCTCCTCTCTGTGATACATTGTACTACGCAAAGATTCGATTGTCAAGTTTCAGAAAAAAAGAAAAAGTCCAGTAAATACTGGACTCTCGGGAGGATGCAGAAGATGGGAGTCGAACCCACAAGGTATTGCTACCACACGGACCTGAACCGTGCGCGTCTGCCAATTCCGCCACTTCTGCAGGAACAGTTGTGATTATACAGCAGGATCTCAGATCTGTCAACTACTTTTTTCAAAAAAATTTATTTTTTATAATCTGCGATCCCTGTCGAAAATTGTATTTTATCAGTTATATCTTATGAAACTCCCTCCATCCTCTTGATTTTTCACCGTATCTGGCATATACTAAGAATAGTTTTACAGGAAAGGGGCTGATTCTTATGATCAAACGGGAAACCTATATGAGCCGCATCCGCCCATTCATCGGCAATGACCTTATCAAAGTCATAACCGGCATAAGGAGAAGCGGAAAATCCGTCATGCTGGAGCTGGTAAGGGAGGAACTGACGGAATCCGGCGTCCCGGCCGGACAGTTCATCTCGATCAATTTTGAGGATATGAGAAACTCCCGGCTTCTCACGGCTGACGCGCTCCACGAAGAGATCCTGAAAAGAACAAAGGATATCGGGGGAAAAGCGTATCTGTTCTTTGATGAAATTCAGGAAGTTGCGGATTGGGAGAAGTGCATCAATTCGTTCCGTGTCGCCCTTGACTGCGACATCTATATCACCGGTTCGAACGCGAAGCTCCTGTCCGGGGAGCTTGCGACGTATCTCGGCGGACGGTATGTGGAATTTGTGATCTATCCGTTTTCGTTCTCTGAGTTTTTGGAACTCTATCACACGGTCGCCCCCGATGCCACGATACAGCAAAGTTTCCGGAAGTATCTGCTGTCCGGCGGAATGCCGTATCTTGCAAACCTTCGCTATGCCGAGGAACCGTCCAGGCAGTACCTTACCGATCTTTTTAACTCTGTCCAGCTCAAGGATATCGTCAAGCGGAACAAAGTGCGCGATGTCGATCTGCTGGAACGGATCATCGCCTATGCAATGGCGAATGTCGGAGACACTTTCTCCGCAGCCTCCCTTGTAAAGTTCCTCAAAAGCCAGCAGCGCACCGTAGCAGTGGAGACGGTGCTGAACTACATCAAATACTGCTGCGACGCCTACTTTCTTTACCAGGTCAAAAGGGAGGATCTGCAAGGCAAGCAGATCCTCGGCTCCAACGAAAAATACTATATTGCCGACCATGGCATCCGTGAGGCGGTGTTTGGCGGGAATATGCGGGACATCCATCGGATTCTTGAAAATATCGTCCACATGGAGCTTCTCAGGCGCGGATACACGGTCACAGTCGGCCGGTACGGGGACCGGGAAATTGATTTTGTATGTCGCCGGCACGGGGAAAAGCTCTATGTTCAGGTCGCCTATCTGCTTGCCGCAGAGGATACCGTCGCACGGGAATTCGGTGTTTATGACCTCATACGGGACAATTTTCCGAAATACGTCGTCACGATGGACGAGATCGACATGAGCCGGAACGGAATCAAGCACCGGAATATCCGAGATTTTCTGACTGCAGACGAATGGAACTGACACGGCTGTCCGCCGCAGATTTTTGCGGCGGGCGGTTTTTGTTACGTCTGTTTTCCTGCCGGCAGTGTCCGGAAGCCTGACGTCAGATCCAAACCGCCGCGCCCCGTCAGTGGATATCCCTGCGGTCAAAATAGAAACAGCACGCAGCATTTAAAACAACGATGAATACCAGCGCATACACGCCGCTGATCCAGAAAGATACGTCGTACAGTTCCCCCAGGACGGCTTTCTGGCTGCTCAGCTCCAGGACATTGATCGGAAACATGCGAAGCATGGTCATGTCCACGACTCCTGCCATATCCAATACTCCGCGGGCCAGAAGCTCCACGACCATCCAGCCGAAGCTGCTCACCATGGTAATAAACTGGCTGCCGCTTATAAAGCCAATCAGATTTACAATCGAGCAGTAGACCCAGATCTGCAGGACCGCAACGATAAACAGGACCGCGATCTCCCCCGGCGCCACGGCGATCTGAAACCCTTTCTGCTGGACCGTATAGGCCGCCCCATACGCGATCCAGCATACCGTATACAGCAGCAGCGTATACGCCCCTGTCACGATCGTCTTGGACAAAAAATAGCTTTTCCGGCTTACTCCTGCCGAGAGAATATTCTGGACAGTCTTTTCCGAAAAATCAGCGGTACACAGGTAAGCGGCAAGGAGAATAGAGCCAAGCATCATGACCCGTGCGCTGTGTTCGACAAATACCGTATAGCGCAGCCTGGGGAGCCGGGCGATCTGGGAAGTATAGTACTGGTCGTTGATCAAAGTAACAGAAGCTGTGATACAGGCAGCGAAAGCCGCCCAGACGATCCAGTATAACGCATTCTTATAAAATTCTGCGGCAATGATCTTTTTCATTCGGTACGCCTCCCCATTTTAATCCATATCTCTTTTCTGAAACATAAGATAAGCCGCGAACAAGAACAGGCATCCCAGGAGCAGAAAGGGGACAAAAAGCGCGGCGAACTCTGCGGACAGGATAAGCTCGCTGCGCAGATAATACCTTATCAGCCCTATCAGATACATCGGACTCCAATATGGCCTGAACGTTCCATTCACTGCAAGCGAAGCGACCCACACGTCCGCATAGGAAACGGCAAAACCCGCAAAAACAAGCGCGGCGGGATCGCGGAAGATCATCCCCAGAAACAAAAAGCACGACATATAAAAGAAGACAATGACGGCTTCGCCCAAATGAGAAACGATCATTGCCGCCGCCAGCTGAGGATAATGATAATATGGCGACGCCCAGCCCACCAATACGCCGACCAGAACCGTATAGATCAGAAAGGACAGCAGGTAGACGAGAAAACCAAAGGCGTAGTAAACACAGGCTTTGCTGAAAAAGATCTCTCTGCGGCTCACGCCGCAGCCCAGGGCGTTATAGATCGTATGCTGCTTAAAATCCACCGAGAATATCCCGGCCGCGATCCCGACCATCAGGAAGCACACAATGTCCCCTATCCTCCTCAGGAATTCTGCGCTCGCCAGCCAGGCATAACTATATACCGTCCGTTCCTCTAAAAGGCTGATGGAAGCCGCGAAAATGCAAAACGCCACTCCAATCCCCGCGAACACAAAAACGATCCGGTTATACCTCAGTTTCAGCCATTCGTTGCGTATATATTTTCCCACCTGCCGCTCATCCCCTTTCCCCGCGAGGCCGCACCTCCGGTCCGGTTATCTCCTGCCATCCGCGAAAGCCGCGGTGTTCACCGGTTTTTCATAAGCAGTTCCACAAAATAGGTCTCCAGATTGATTCCCCGCTCCTCGCAGAGCTTCTGCACTTCCTCCGCCGATATCACCTCGAGAAGCTTTCCTTTATTCATGAAGCCGTATTTTGTCGCGACCTGCGCCATCTCCGCCAGATTATGGCTGCTGAAAAGGATCGTGATCCCCCGCTCCCGATTCAGTTTCCGCACCAGCTCCCGCAGTTCCATCACGCCGATGGGATCCAGGCCAATCGTCGGCTCGTCCAGGATCAGAAACTGCGGATCCCCTACCAGAGCGATGGCAAGTCCGAGGCGCTGCCGCATCCCGAGGGAAAATTTCGACGCTTTCTTTTCCGCCGCATCCCCAAGTCTCACCAGCTCAAGAAGTTCCATGAGGGTTTTCCTGGGATCCTTGCCGAAATCCGCGTCCAGGTATCTCCTCTGGATCTCCAGATTCTGCAGCGCCGACATATTCGGATAAACCGCCGGATGCTCGATCAGGGCGCCCATCTTCCTGCGCATTTGGGGCAATTCTTTCTCGGAACTGGCCCCAAACAGCTCCAGGCTCCCTTCCGTGGGATAGATCAGCCCGCAGACCATGCGCATGAACGTGGTCTTACCTGCGCCGTTTGCGCCGATAAAGCCGAAAATGTCCCCCTTTTCGATGGTCAAAGACACTTTATTGACCGCGAGATTTTTTCCGTACCGCTTTGTCAGATCCTGCGTCCTGAGTACACATTCCATATTCAGCACCCCCTGTCAATACAAGCCCTATAACACATGATCCCTATAACACAATTTAAGAGAGAATTAAGCTTGAGTCAGTCTCTGCTGCCTCCGTTCCGATCAGCCAATTTCCATTCAGCGCCTTGCGGGAAGCAAACTGTTCCTACCGTTATTATACCCTACCCCCCCGAATGTCAACAAAATCTTACGGTTTTATCAAAGATTTCCCTCTTTTTATACCGTAAAACAGATAGCAGCGACGGAGATCTCTCTTTTTCTGAACGATTCCGGATTACAAAAGCAAAAACAAAATTTCTAATCTGATACCAAAGACAGAGTGCCTGGAAGAAACCTGAGCTTTGCCCATTGATCCTCCGTCCACAGACGCAGCCGGAAGCATATGCGAGCGGCGATCACCGGATGCTGTAAAGGATCGCCTCGCAGACTCCCTGGTTCCGCTCCCAGATCCCCTCAAACTGCTGCGGGTCCACCGGCGCGGAGCCGCTGCCGACCTCAATCGTCAGACTGGGGATGCCCATCCGGGAGATGGCCCAGTCTTTGTAGCCCGCCGGGTCCAGCTTCGTGTAATCGGAATCGATCCAGTAGCCGGTTTCTTTTTCCACCAGCTTCGCCAGCGCCAGATTCTCGTCTTTCAGAGTTCCCGTCTGCTCGAAGTACCAGTAAATGACGCCGCCCTGGGCGTGGTAACTGACGGTCCTTACGAACGGGTACGCTTTCGTCAGTTCCACCAGCGCTTTCGATTCCGTCTCCGTCTCCACCTCGCTGCTCTTGTAATGGTCGGAGGACGGATGCCCTACACGATCGTTATACAGCTCCCATTTGGCATCGAAATTCCGGTTTAAGTCCACCCCTCTGGCGTTGGATTTCCAGACGCGGTAATAGCCGGCGGCCGCCGGGGAACCGTCCATCGCGCGGATCTGCTCCAAATAGTCTTTCGTCTCCTGCAGGTTCATGCCGTCGAGTCCCAGCTGGCTGATGGTGACGCCGTCGGGATTCACCATAGGCACAAAATGGACCGCCGTGTCCGCCAGCAGCTGATCCACCGTCGTATCCTGATAGGAAGCCGCATCCCGGTTCCGGCGCAGCAGGGCCTCCATCTGGCGCATGACCAGCTGAGTCGTGATATATTCCCTGGCGTGGATCGAGCCAGTGATCAATACATGCTTCGACGCGTCCACGGGCCCGACGATTACATGGTAAAGCTGCCGCCCATCCGCGGTCTCCCCCAGGGAGTCCATTTCCATAGAACCGGCATACTCCCCGGCCAGCCGCTCCAGGTCCGACTCCATCTGGACATATGTATACATCCGGCTGGTCAGGAACGCATACTCCTCCTGCTCCTGGGCGGCAGGCGCGGTTTCGGTCGCGCTTTCAAAGGAAGCTCCGGCAGATGCTGTATCGTCATTGGCGAATACACCATTGCCTGCCCCTGAGCCTGCCGCAGAGGTTCCGCCGGACGCCAGCTCTGTTCCGGCCGCGAAAGCTCCGTCGGACGCCGTTCCTGCTCCGACTGCGGAGGTTCCGCCCGATCCGCTTTCTCCCGCCGATTCGGAACCGGGCGCGGCTTCCGGCAGCTGGGCAGAATTCGCC
>CANQYH010000148.1 GCA_947628025.1 uncultured Lachnospiraceae bacterium
GGTTATGGATGCGGATGTAGCGGTCAGTAAGCTGAGGAGAAAATATGGATTATAGGGTTGAGATCACGGATGATGCTCTGGACGATTTAGATAATATCCTATATCATATTTTGTTTACACTGAAAAATGAGCAGGCTGCCCAGAATGTGCTGGATGATTTTGATCTGACAAAAAATCATCTGGCCCGGGTTGCCGGAAGTATCAGATTATGCGAGAATCCCAGTCTGCGGGAACGGGGATATCGTCGGTTGGAGTTTCAGAAACATAATTATTTTATGATGTATCGGTTGGAGGGGGATACAGTGGTAGTGGATGCTGTTTTTCATGACTTACAGGATTTTGAAAAGAAAATGCTGTGATGAATGATTATGCTGGGGGAAAATATGGTTGTCCATTCCCTGACACAATCATGAGCGGCAGCCCCATTATCCAGAACGGGAAACGGATCGGAGCGGTAACCCATGTGTTCATCCAGGATCCGACGAGAGGTTACGGGATTTTTATTGAGAATATGCTCCAGCACTGAACCGGGCAGAAACGAAAAAAGTTCCTTTGGCGGGCGCGGAAATGATCTGCGCTTTCCTCTCAGAAGATCCGGAACATCCCGCCGTGAAAGAGCAATATCAGCTGCTGAAATTTTCACTTTCCTGCTTGTGCGATGCGGGGATAGTCTGTATAATAAAGGATGTGTTTTTAGGGACCGGTTTTTGAACGTTCTTTATAACGACTTTTTCAATCAGGTCCTTTGGGCAGGCTGCGGAGGGTTCAGCGTACAGGAGGATGAGGCATGGACAGAGAAAAGATAATTGTGATCGATTTCGGCGGGCAGTATAATCAGCTGGTGGCGCGGCGGGTGCGCGAATGTCATGTGTACTGCGAGATCTATTCCTATAAGACGGATCTGGAGCAGATCCGGGCGATGAACCCGAAAGGGATCATTCTGACCGGCGGGCCCAACAGCTGCTATGAGGAGGGGGTTCCGTCCTGCAGGGAGGAACTGTTTGAGCTGGGCGTGCCGGTGCTGGGCTTATGTTACGGCGCGCAGCTGATGATGCATGTACTGGGAGGCCGTGTCTGTAAGGCCCCGGTCCGCGAGTATGGCCGTGTGGAGATGATGGTGGATACGTCCACCAGGCTGTTCCATGACGTGACACCGCTGACCGTCTGCTGGATGAGCCATAATGATTATATTGAGAAAATGGCTCCGGGGTTCCGGATGATCGCCCACACGGCGGATTGCCCGGTGGCGGCGGCGCAAAATACTTCCCGGGACCTGTATGCGGTCCAGTTCCACCCGGAGGTTCTGCATACTCTGGAGGGTTCGAAGATCCTGCATAATTTTGTATATGATATCTGCGGCTGCGCCGGGGACTGGCGGATGGATTCTTTTGTGGAAACGAGTATTCAGGCGATCCGTAAAAAGGTCGGCGGGGGGAAAGTCCTTTGCGCGCTTTCCGGCGGCGTTGATTCCTCGGTGGCAGCGGTGCTGTTGTCTAAAGCCGTCGGCAGCCAGCTGACCTGCGTGTTCGTCGACCATGGTCTGCTGCGGAAGAACGAGGGCGACGAGGTGGAAGAAGTATTCGGCCCCGGCGGTCCCTACGATCTTCGTTTTATCCGCGTCAACGCCCAGGAGCGCTTTTATGGGAAACTGAAAGGAGTGGAGGAGCCGGAGCATAAGCGGAAGATCATCGGCGAGGAGTTTATACGCGTTTTCGAGGAGGAAGCGAAGAAGATCGGAAAAGTGGATTTTCTGGTCCAGGGTACGATCTACCCGGATGTGGTGGAGAGCGGCCTGGGCGGCGAGTCCGCGGTGATCAAGTCCCATCATAACGTGGGAGGCCTGCCGGATTACGTCGATTTCAAGGAGATCATCGAGCCGCTTCGGAACTTATTTAAGGATGAGGTGCGAAAGGTCGGCCTGGAGCTGGGGATCCCGGAAAAACTGGTGTACCGTCAGCCGTTCCCTGGACCGGGCCTGGGCATCCGTATCGTCGGCGAAGTGACGGCGGAAAAGGTGAAGATGGTCCAGGACGCGGACGCGATCTACCGGGAGGAGATTGCCGCCGCCGGTCTTGAAAAAACGCCGGATCAGTATTTTGCGGCTCTGACCAATATGCGTTCCGTCGGCGTCATGGGCGATGAGCGGACTTACGATTACGCGGTCGCGCTGCGTGCCGTGAACACGGTGGATTTCATGACCGCCGAGGCGTCTCAGATTCCCTGGGAGGTGCTGCAGCGTGTGACCAATCGGATCGTTAACGAAGTGAGCCATGTGAACCGGGTACTTTACGATATCACTTCCAAGCCGCCGGGGACGGTGGAGTTCGAGTGATGCAATTTCAGGCCGGAAATCCAGTATGCGGGTTTCCGGCCTTTTCATATGGTCCCGCAGCGCCGGTATGATACTGAAAAATAGAATTGCGGCTGAATTAGCCTGGACGGTCCTGCCTTTCGGCGGCTGCGTATTGACAAAGTGCCTCGGGGGGGTACAATGTCCCTGTCGGTTCATAAAATGGAAAGGACCGAGAAAAAGACGGAGAAAGAAAGGAGAAAAGAGAATGAGGAAGAGTAGTAAAACGGCGGTTGCGCTGGCGGCCGCGCTGGCTATGACAGCGGCGTCTGCCATGACGTCATGGGCGGGAAACTGGATCTACGACGGACCGGAAAGCTGGCAGTGGTGGTATCAGGAGGAGGACGGGACCTGGCCCGCGAACACATGGAAAGAGATCGACGGGTACTGGTATCATTTTGACGACAACGGGTATCTGGATGTGGGGAACCAGAAGATCGATGGTAAGTATTATACGCTTTTAAAAGAGCCTGCCGCCGATGTGGGCAAAATGGTTACCAGCGGCACGTGGGATTACGGATATATCGGCGAAGACGGAAGCTATGTGTGCTACGAACCCAGGCAGGCGTATAATGCTTTTTATGGATACGGAGACGTATACCTCAACACGCCCGAAGGAAATACGCTGGCTCCTGAGTGGTATACTGCGATCTTTAATGGAGTTGCGGATCAGAGCATGTCTGTCTGGATCAACGACGGCTGGCAGAAACAGAAAGCTGCCAATACGTACGAACTTCCTGAAAATTGGCAGGAAATATGCCCGGTACCGTTTATCGATGCGCTGGTGAAATATGCCTGCGGCAGCCACAAGCCGTATACTCTTTATACGGATCCGTTGTATATGCTGGGAACGTGGTATGAATTTAATATTTCGGAAGAGGATCATACCTTGACAGTAACGACCTGGCCTGACGGGTGGAGCGATTGAAACGGATTCTCCCGGTAAAGGCGCGGCCCGATGAAGAGGCGCATACAGATATCCGCGTCTTTCGGCGCCGCGTCGAAAGGTAAAAATAATTTGCACAAAATACACGAAAAATAAAGCAATTTATGATACCCCCCGGGTTTGCCGCTTGTAAAGCGAAAAAGGAGCCGTTTTTGGTTCCTTTTTTCGTTGGAAGATGGCAAATGAGCATGACGTCCACTGGACCGAACAGCGAACAGATACGATCCGGTCATGGCGGAGCCGAAAACGACGGATTCGGTCGGTCGTGCGTGACATTGCGATTGCCCCGATTGGCTTTCAAAATAAATTAAAAAAACGCTTGACGAAAAAGATTTCATATTGTATAATACAGTTTGTCGCTGTGAGAGACATTTGACAGCAGATGATGGGCTATCGCCAAATGGTAAGGCAACGGACTCTGACTCCGTCATTTTCAAGGTTCGAATCCTTGTAGCCCAGTTTGATTAAGTCCGGTATTCTCATGAGGAATGTCGGACTTATTTTTATTCTGTTATGTCAGACAGTTTGCGCCGGTAGGCGTCTTCTTTCAGAGCGCGGCAGGTGCTTTTTTGTTTATGCGGGCATTTGCGTATTTCCGGAAGATTCAGAAGGTGAAACGTTTTATGTATCAATTTAAAAGCCGCGTCCGTTACAGTGAGACAGACATGAAAGGACGGCTGTCCGTAACCGGCATCATCAATTATCTGCAGGATTGCTCCACGTTTCAGTCGGAGGATGTCGGATTGGGGCTCCGTTATCTGGAGGAGCGCCATCAGGCCTGGTGGCTGTCCACCTGGCAGATCGTGATCGACCGTTATCCGATGCTGGGCGAGGAGATCATGATCGGTACCTGGCCCTATGATTTTAAAGGGATCTACGGTTACCGCAATTTCTTCATTCGGGACATGGCCGGACAATATCTGGTGCGGGCCAATTCCGTCTGGTTTCTGTTCGATACGCAGGCGGGGCGGCCGATCCGTGTGACGGAGGAACAGATCCGCGGTTACGGGAACCCGGAGCCACGGATCGAAATGGATTACGCGCCGCGGCATATCATCCTGCCTCAGGGGTATGAGACGGGGGAGATGGTCGTGGTGGCGAAACACCACCTGGATACCAATCATCATGTGAACAACGCTCAGTATGTGGAGATCGCGAGGGAATGGCTCCCGGACGATTTTCGTATCGCGGAGCTGAGGGTAGAGTATAAAAAAGCTGCGGTGCTGGGAGACCAGATCCTCCCTCGCGTCAGCAGGATCCAGGAAGGATATGTAGTAGCCCTGTGCGACAGCGCAGGGAATCCGCACGCGGTGATCTGGCTGCGGGAGGAGAAACAGGGCGGTATTTGAGGCCGCCGGAGGGGATATGATCGAATTAGGAAAAGTGCAGGAGCTGGAAGTAGTACGCGAAAAGAAGTTTGGCGTATACCTGGGGGAGAGTCAAGATGACGAGGCGGCAGTGCTCCTTCCCAGAAAACAGGTGCCGGAGGGAACGCAGATCGGAGACAGGCTGACGGTATTTATTTACAAGGATTCTTCGGACCGTCTGATCGCGACGACCAGGCAGCCGCTTTTGCAGGTAGGGGAGGTAGGCGTCCTGACCGTCAAAGAAGTGGGCAGGATCGGCGCGTTTCTGGACATGGGGCTGGAAAAGGACCTTTTGCTCCCGTTTAAGGAGCAGAACCATCCTGTGCAGGCAGGAGAACCATGTCTGGTGGCCGTTTACCGGGACAAAAGCAACCGTCTGGCGGCGACCATGAACGTGTATCATTATATGAGCAACGGTTCGCCTTACCAGAAAGATGACTGGGTCACCGGCACGGTCTACGAGATCAACGAGCGCCTGGGGGCGTTTGTGGCCGTGGACAATATTTATTATGGAATGATCCCGGAAAAAGAGCTTTACGGCGGCATCCATGTCGGCGATGTGGTGGAAGCCAGGGTGATGAAAGTCCGTGAAGACGGCAAGCTGGATCTGAGTCCCAGGGAGAAGTCCTACATCCAGATCGACGCGGACGCCGACAAGGTTTTAAACGCCATCGAGGGGCACGGCGGCGTGCTTCCGTTCAATGATAAGGCGTCGCCCGAGCGGATCCGCAATGAATTTCATCTCAGCAAGAACGCGTTTAAGCGGGCGGTTGGGCACCTGCTGAAAGAGGGAAAGATACGGATCACGGAAACCACGATCGAAAAGGTATGACAGCATGTTTAAAAACCGTCCCGCATATGTGGATTATCTTCTGATCATTACGGGAGCCTTTATCATGGGCTTCGCCATAAAAAATATGTACGATCCGGTGGGGCTGGTCACCGGCGGCGTTTCCGGCATAGCGATCATTATAAAGAACTATACCGGCATCCCGCTGTGGCTCAGCAATACCGTGCTGAATATCCCGCTGTTTTTTATGGCGTGGCGGCTGCAGGGCTTTACTTTTATCAAGAGGACCGTCGTGGCGACGGCGGCATTATCGCTGTCTCTGTATGTGGTCCCGGAGGTAAAGCTGGTGACGGACGATCTGCTGCTGGCGGGTCTTTACGGCGGTATCCTTTCCGGCGTTGGGACCGGCCTTGTTTTCCTGTTCCAGGCGACGACCGGCGGCACGGACCTGATGGCGGCGCTTATGCGGCGGAAGCTGAAACACTATTCCATCGCCCAGATCATGCAGGTCCTGGACGGGATCATCGTCCTGACAGGCGCCTCCGTCTTCGGCGTGACCAGGGCCCTTTACGCCTGCATCGCTATTTTCATGGTGTCCAAAGTATCGGACGGGATCCTGGAGGGCATGAAGTTCTCCAAGCAGGCCCTGATCATTTCGGACAAAAGCGACGAGATCGCCCAGGCGATCCTGTACGGCCTGGACCGCGGCGTGACTGCGATCCCGGCGATCGGCATGTACTCCGGGCAGCCGAAGAAGATGCTTTTTTGCGTGGTGTCCCGCAAGGAGATCGTGCGGATCCGGGAGCTGGTCTGGGAGCACGATCCGAGAGCGTTCGTCATAATGAGCGACGTCCGGGAGGTCCTGGGAGAAGGATTTATTGAATATTGACATAAAATCGTAAGAATTTTGCTGCGTTTCTTGTAAGTTACGGCAATTTATTATGTCCATATGCAGATTCAACAAAATAAGAAATTATATTTTGGTAATTTGCTATATGGCAAAAAAAGCCGGATTCGTGTATGATTAATGCAGAAACGAAAGGGGACGCCCATAAAGTCCCACCCTATATTTACTCATAAGAGGAGGATATTTGATATGTCAAGTTTGTCATTGAAGAACATTACAAAGGCATACCCGAACGGATTTGTGGCGGTCAAGGATTTCAATCTGGAAATCGCCGACAAGGAATTCATTATCTTCGTAGGACCGTCCGGCTGTGGTAAGTCCACCACGCTGCGTATGATCGCCGGTCTGGAAGATATCTCTTCCGGCGAGCTGTATATCGACGGCAAACTGGTGAACGATGTGGAGCCGAAAGACAGAGACATCGCCATGGTTTTCCAGAACTACGCTCTGTATCCGCATATGTCCGTTTACGACAACATGGCATTTGGTCTGAAGCTGCGCAAGACTCCGAAGACCGAGATCGACAAACTGGTTCATGAGGCCGCCAGGATCCTTGACCTGGAGCATCTGTTAGACCGTAAGCCGAAGGCTCTTTCCGGTGGTCAGAGACAGCGTGTTGCTATGGGCCGTGCAATCGTTCGTAGCCCGAAGGTGTTCCTGATGGACGAGCCGCTGTCCAACCTGGATGCGAAACTGAGAGGTCAGATGCGTATCGAGATTTCCAAGCTGCATCAGAGACTGCAGGCGACGATCATCTATGTTACCCATGACCAGACAGAGGCTATGACCCTTGGTACCAGGATCGTCGTTATGAAGGACGGCGTCATCCAGCAGGTAGATACTCCGCAGAACCTGTATGATAAGCCCGGCAATAAGTTCGTGGCCGGATTCATCGGCGCTCCGCAGATGAACATGGTAGACGCAGTTGCTGAGAAGCAGGGCGGCGATGTGGTCCTGACCTTTGGCGGCAACAAGATCACTCTGCCGGCAGAGAAAGGCAAAGCGCTGGAGAGCAAGGGCTATATCGGCAAGACCGTTACCCTGGGCATCCGTCCCGAGGATCTCCATGACGATGAGCTGTGGCTGGAGAAATCCGCTAAGAGCGTGATCGAAGCGACCGTGCGTGTATACGAGCTTCTGGGCTCCATCGTCAACCTGTACTTCGACGTAGTGGACGCGAACTTCACCGCCAGCGTGAATCCGAGAACCACCGCGAGAGTTGGCAGCGTTGTGAAGCTGGCTCTGGATGTCAGCAAGATCCATATCTTCGACAAAGATACCGAGCTTGTGATCGTTAACTAGTATTCTGAATCTTATGAGAAAGAGCGCGCCGTTTTGCGGCGCGCTTTTTACGTCTGTATGCGCGTGCGTTTACTTACCAGGGTTGTTTCATGAAGAAAAATCATAAACCGAAGAAAGTCTGATTATATCGAGAGTTATGGACGCTATACAAAA
>CANQYH010000149.1 GCA_947628025.1 uncultured Lachnospiraceae bacterium
ACATAGAACGGCTCCTGAGACGGCCACTCTAAAAATTCCTTCATCTCCCGGATATTGTCGTCGCCCAGCGGCTCGCCGTGGGCGCTGGCCTTGCCCTGCTTGGCCGGGCAGCCGTAGCCAATCTGGGTCTTCACCGTGATAAAGGACGGTCTGTCTTTCTCCGCTTTCGCCATCTCGATGGCCGCGCCGATGGCCGCCAGGTCGTTGCCGTCCTCTACGGTAATGGTCTGGAACCCGAACGCGTCCATCCGCTCCTGCACGTTCTCCGTAAACGCGATGTCGGTGCTTCCCTCGATGGAAATGCGGTTGGAATCATAGAGAACAATCAGCTTGCCCAGCTTCAGCGTCCCCGCCAGGGAGAACGCCTCGGAGGAAATACCCTCCATCATGCAGCCGTCGCCGCCCAGCACAAAGGTATAATGGTCCACGACCGGATACTCGTCTTTATTAAATACGGCCGCCAGATGCTTCTCCGCCATCGCCATGCCGACCGCCATCGCCATGCCCTGCCCCAGCGGGCCGGTGGTCGCCTCCACGCCCACCGTGTGGCGGTACTCCGGATGGCCCGGCGTCAGGGAACCGAACTGCCGGAAATTCATCAGGTCTTCCTTTGACAGACCGCCGTAGCCGTACAGATGCAGCAGCGAATACAGAAGCATCGAACCGTGCCCGCCGGATAATACGAAACGATCGCGGTTCGGCCAGTCCGGATCCGCCGGATTATGATTCATATGGTTGGCCCACAATTCGTAGGCCGCGGAGGCCGATCCCAGCGGCAGCCCGGGGTGTCCCGACTTCGCTTTCTGGATCGCATCCGCCGATAAGACGCGGATGGCGTTTACCGCCTGTTCCTGGATTGTCTTCATAGTCAGTCATCTCCTCTTATCAGATCTATTCTACAGCCGCACGGCGGACCGTCCGGCCGCTTCCTGCCACGATTATATACCAATCGTGACGCATTGTCATCCATCAATGCCAATCCTATTTCAACCCACGCTCCCCTCGCGGGAAGCGGCTTCTTGGGAATGAATTCGATCGGAAGTTTGAAGTGAATGACAGTTCCGCCTTACCTGGCCTGCCCGTAATAGGCGTTGGCCCCATGCTTCCGGTAATAATGCTTGTCCTGCAGCTCCTGCGGCGCCGGCTTCACCTCCGGGTTCAGCCACTCGCACCGCGCCGCCATCTTCGCCACTTCCTCCAGCACCACCGCGTTGTGCACCGCCTCGTGGGCGTCCTTGCCCCAGGTAAAGGGGCCGTGGTTCTTGCACAGCACCGCCGGCGTCGCTTCATAGTCCAGAGCGTTCTCCTCGAAATGATCGGCGATCAGGATCCCCGTATTCAGCTCGTAGGCCTCCTCGATCTCCTCTTTCGTCAGGTTCCGCACGCAGGGCACCGTACCGTACAGGTAATCCGCGTGGGTCGTCCCGTAACACGGAATCCCGCGCCCCGCCTGGGCCCAGCTGGTCGCCCAGGGCGAATGGGTGTGCACCACGCCGCCGATCTTGGGGAACCTGTTATAGAGCACCATATGGGTCGCCGTATCCGAAGAGGGATTCAGCTTTCCCTCCACCTTATGGCCTTTCAGGTCCACGACCACCATGTCCTCCGGCGTCAGCTTCTCGTAGTCCACGCCGCTGGGCTTGATCACAAACAGTCCCGCCTCCCGGTCGATCCCGCTCACGTTTCCCCACGTAAACGTCACCAGTCCATGTTTCGGCAGGAGCATATTCGCTTCATAGACCTCTTTCTTTAACTGCTCCAGCATATAAAAACCTCCTTATCCGAATATCCGGCCGCGATCCTGCAGGCCGCAGGCACCTTTTCCGCACAGCGGCGCGCCGCCTCAGCTCAGATACTCCAGCGCCGCTTTCTCGATCGCGATGCCTTTCTTATATCTCTCGATGAATTTCTCGAATCCCTCGACTTCCCTGGGATCCGGCTTCATCTCTTCGCCTTTGTTCCCCGCGAACACTTTCTTCGCCAGGAAATCGCCCAGGCTTTCGCCCTCGTCCTTGTGGATCATATAGGAAGCCAGCAGCGCCATGCCCCAGGGACCGCCCTCGCCGGCCGTCTCCATCACCGAAACCGGCGTGTCGATGGCCGCCGCCAGGATCCCCTGCCCGACGCCCTTGGTCTTAAACAGGCCGCCGTGGCCCAGGATCGAATCGATCTGCACATGCTCCTCTTTCAGCAGGATATCCATACCCACTTTCAACGCGCCCAGCGCCGTAAACAGGTTCGCGCGCATGAAATTCGCCAGATTGAACTTACTCTCCGGCGAGCGGACAAAGAGCGGACGTCCCTCGCTGACGCCGGTGATATTCTCTCCCGAAAGATAGCCGTAGGACAAAAGCCCGCCGCAGTCCGGATCGCCTTCCAGCGCCTTATGATAAAGCGTGCCGAACAGCGTATCCATATCCAGCTTCACGCCGAGGCTCTCCGCGAATTCCTTAAACAGCCCGACCCAGGCGTTCAGATCCGACGTGCAGTTGTTGGCATGGACCATACCCACCAGGCTGCCGTCCGGCGTCGTCACCAGATCGATCTCCGGATATACTTTCGAAAGCTCTTTCTCCAGCACCACCATCGCGAACACCGAAGTGCCCGCCGACACGTTGCCGGTGCGCTTCTCCACGCTGTTGGTCGCCGCCATGCCGGTGCCCGCGTCTCCCTCCGGCGGGCAGACCGGTACGCCCGCCTCCAGCGTGCCGCTCTCGTCCAGCAGCCGCGCGCCCGCCGCGGTCAGTACGCCCGCGTTCTCTCCGGCCATCAGGGCTTTCGGCAGGATGTCGCGCAGCTTCCACGGATAGTGCCGGTCCGCCACCAGCGCGTCGAACGCCTCGATCTTTTGCTCGTCATAATTTTTCGTCTCCAGATCGATGGGGAACATGCCGGAGGCGTCTCCCATGCCCAGCACTTTCTCGCCCGTCAGCTGCCAGTGGATGTACCCGGCCAGCGTCGTGAAAAACGCTATATCCTTTACATGCTCCTCGCCGTTTAGGATCGCCTGGTACAGATGGGCGATGCTCCATCTCTGGGGAATATTGTAATGGAACAGCTCCGTCAGCGCCTCCGACGCCGGGCCGGTGATACCGTTGCGCCAGGTCCGGAACGGCACCAGCAGGTTCCCTTCTTTATCAAAGGCCATGTAGCCGTGCATCATGGCGGAAAAGCCGATGGCCCCCACCTTGGTCAGCTTCACGCCGTATTTGGCCTTTACGTCCGCGGCCAGCTTGCTGTAACAGTCCCGCAGGCCGGTCCAGATATCTTCCAGGCTGTAGGTCCAGACGCCGTTCTCCAGACGGTTCTCCCACTCGTGGTCGCCGGAAGCGATGGGCGTATGGGACTCGTCGATCAGCACCGCCTTGATCCTGGTGGAGCCCAGCTCCAGTCCCAGCACGCTGCTCTCGATTGCTTCTTTGATGCTTGCCATGTCATTTTCCTCCTTCTTCACTCCGCCCCGGGGCGGAAACTTGATAACCTCTCTGAGTCCGGGGCGCGCCGGAACTCAATCTGACGGAAACGCCGCCCTGCGAACCCGGCCCCGGCGCGGAAACAGCCGCGGGAACCTTTCTGCACGCCCCGCCCGGCTTTACTTCCGATACGCGATGCTGTTCCACAAAAGCTCGTTCTTAAACTGGCGGATCGTCGTGTCTCGATCGATATAGACCGCCTCGATGCCCATGCAGGCCGCCCAGTCGCCCATCTGCTCCGCCGTCAGGTCGTAGGAGAACGCCGTATGGTGCGCGCCTCCAGCCAGGATCCAGGCTTCCGCGCCGGTCTGGAGATTGGGTCTCGGGGTCCAGAACGCCGTCGCCACCGGGAGCTTCGGCATCGGTTTCTCGGTCTTCTTGCAGTCCACCTCGTTGATGATCAGGCGGAACCGGTCTCCCAGGTCCACCAGGGACGTCGCGATGGCCGGTCCGGTCTTGGCCGTAAACACCAGACGCGCCGGATCCTCGCGATCGCCCATGGACAGGGGCTGCTCCTTGATGCTGATGGGGCCGCCGGCAATGGTCGGGCAGACCTCCAGCATATGGGCCTGCAGGATCCCCTCCTTGCCGGGCACTAAATTGTATGTATAATCCTCCATAAACGAGGTTCCTTTCGCGTCCTTCATGCCTGCCGTCATGATCTTCATGATGCGGACCATGGCCGCGGTCTTCCAGTCGCCCTCCGCGCCGAAGCCGTAGCCTTTCTCCATCAGCCGCTGGATCGCCAGGCCCGGAAGCTGCTTTAAGCTGCCCAGATCGCCGAAATGGGTGACGATGGCCTGATAGTCTTTCTCCTCCAAAAACCGCTCGAACCCGATCTCGATGGCCGCCTGCACCGCCACATGCTCGCGGAACTCTTTCTCGTCCCGGCCCTCCAAAAGGATCTGATATTTGCTGTAATATTCTTCCACCAGCGCGTCCACGTCGCCCTGGGGCACGGCCTCCACCGCCGCCGCGATCTCATTGATCGGGTAAGCGTCCACTTCCCAGCCGAATTTGATCTGGGCCTCTACCTTGTCGCCCTCGGTCACGGCCACGTTGCGCATATTGTCGGCTACGCGCATGACCCGCAGATGGCTGCTCTCCACGACGCCCACCGCCGTGCGCATCCAGGAGCCGATCTTTTTCTGGACCTCCTCGTCGGACCAGTGGCCCATGACCACTTTCCGCTCCATGCCCAGGCGGCTGAAGATATGGCCGTATTCCCGGTCCCCGTGGGCAGACTGGTTCTCGTTCATGAAATCCATGTCGATGGTGTCATAGGGGATCTCCCGATTGAACTGGGTGTGCAGATGCAGCAGGGGCTTGCGGTACTCCTGCAGGCCCAGTATCCAGGACTTGGCCGGGGAGAACGTGTGCATCCAGGTGATGACGCCGGCGCAGTTCTCGTCCGTGTTCGCCTCGTTGAACGTCCTGCGGATCAGTTCGTTGGTGATCAGCGTCGGTTTCCACACCACCTCGTAGGGGAGATTGCCGGAAGCGTTCAGCGCCTCCACGATGATCTTCGAGTGTTCCGCCACATGGGCCAGGCATTCGTCCCCGTACAGATCCTGGGAACCCGTGCAGAACCAGAATTGATAATGCTTTGTCTTTAACATGTCTTCTCTCTTCCTTTCTGAATTTGAATCTCTGAACGGTCACGAATATACTCTCTACATCGGACTATAGCTGATCCGGACCTTGATGGCCTGGTTATAATTGCCGAACTTGCTGCCGAATATGGTCAGCCCGCCTGCATTGGCGGCGTTTTCCGGAACCTCCAGGCGGAAGCGCACCGTGCTTTTGTAATCCAGATGGAACTGGCCGATATTCACGTTCGATATCTGCAGGCCGTCCAAAAACGTGCCTCTGCAGTTGATCACGATCATTTTCAGCAGGCCGTACTGGTTCCAGTTGGGAAACCACCAGTCCGGCGTAAAGATCCCCTGCACGTCCCCGAAATCGCCGGGGCTGGTCCACATGCCGATGTTCACGTCGTTTAAATAGAAATAGATGTCGGAGGGCCAGTCGTTATTGACGCCGGGAGCCTCGGAACTGATCTCCAGCGAGATTGCGATCTGGTCGATCTTGGTAGAAGCGGGAAGAAGCGTCGGGATCAGGTATTCCACATACCCATGGCCGAACCAGAGGATCTCCGCGTACATGCGGCTGGCGTGGGCGAAATAGCGCGGGTCGTCCACCTCCCCGATCAGGGAATCGCCGGTCGCGATCCCGCAGGTGGGATAGGCTTCGTACCGCACATAATGTCCCACCGGGATCTCCGTCTGATAGACCTGCTCTTCCGGTCCGGAGGAATCCGAGACCACGTCGACGAGGATCTTCTCCTCCTTGACCTGGCACCGTTTCTGATTCCCGTGGCCGCCGTGCTCGGCAGTCACGCTGATGATCCCGCTCTCCTCCAGCAGCCGCATATGGCTGGTCAGCGCGCCGTTGGTCACTCCCACTGCAGCAGCCAGCTCATTCATATTCATCTCTCCGTTCTCCAAAAGCAGCTTTACGATCCGGATCCGCAGCCGGGACGAAAGCGCCTTAAAGACCGGCAGCCCCTCGTCCAGCTTCTCTATATGAAGCATTCCCTTTTCCCCCTCGTCTCAGGAATCTATGTATTTCCCCCAAAATGCCGCGCCGGTCCCGTCGTAGCCCGACACGGCGGCGGTATGGCGGCTGTTTTCAAAGTCCCAGCACCGGTACCAGACGCCGCTGTCCGTCATGCGCTTCACGGTCTCCGCGTCCGTCTCCGCAGACTCTTTCATCTGATTCCGGTTCTCGCCGAAACGGACGATCTCCCACCGGCCGCCGGGCAGTTCCGGGAACCCTCGTCCCCCGGCTCCCAGCGTCACGGCGCTTCCCAGATCCTCTCCCGTGTACGGTTCCGGTCCCAGAACCGGCCATCCGTCCGCAAAAAACATGGGCCGGATCATCATATAATGGATCCGGTAGCTGTCCCGGCGCTCTCTCGGATCGTATCTGCGGTGAATCGCCGCTCCGTCGCGGATGTGATGCACGAAAAACCAAGCGTTCCGCCGGGGATCGTAAAAAGGTACTCCGTGACCCGGCCCCCGCAGTCCGCCCCAGGACCAGTCCGCCCTCGCGCCGCCCGCATGGGGAGCCGACGCACGGAACCGGTAGCTGCCCGCGATCCGAACGCCCATGGAGTCTTCCACCAGATCCCTGCCATCCCGGTCCAGATACGGCCCGGTCACGCTGCGGCTGCGGCCCACGCGGATATCATAGCCGTCGCCCAGCCAGCCGTAGGACTGGAACAGGTAATAATACCCGCTCTCCGGCTCATAGGCCGCGGAAGCGCCCTCCGGCCCGTCGATCACCGGCCGGGGATGCTTTTTCGAGATACATTTCCCGAATGCCCTTATGTCGCCGCCCAGGGGCAGGCCCGTCGCGCCGTCCAGTTCTTTTATGAAAATACCGCCGAAGAACGAACCGTAGATCAAAAAGCAGCGGTCCTTTTCCCAGATGATATGAGGATCGATGGCGTTGGGACAGGTGTCGTCCGTGCCCCAGGTGTCCATCACCACGCCCCGGTTCTCAAAAGGCCCCAGGGGATGGGAGGCCGCCGCCAGCCAGATCCGGGATTCTGAGCTGCCGAACGCCCGCGTCGCCGAATAGTACATCCGGTACTCGCCGTTCACATACTCCACATAGGGGGCCCAGAACGCGCGGGTCGGGGGATAGGCGCCGTTGTCCCGCCCCTGTTCAACCGCCCGTTCGGAAAGCGCGGTCCCCTCGTAGCGGAAATGCACCAGATCCGCGGAAGAACGCACCGGTATCCCGATCCGCCCCGTCAGACCGCACTCCGGCATATAGGTATCGGTGGCGTAGGAATAATACCTGCGCGTCACAGGATCCCACATCATCGACGGGTCGTGAGCGCCGATCGCCGCGTTGCTTTCCAGATCATAATCGTTCAGCCGCAGAATGCCGTCCATGGGATTTTCCTTTCTGTACTGGTAAATAATATAACATATCGCCTGACGGATGTAAAGTCTCCGCCGGACAGGTATTTTCTCCTCTATCCCGCGTCAGAGCCGGAACACGGGGCGGCCGTCCTCATCCCAACAGATCCTCATCAGCATCGCATGGCGGTTGGGATTATACAGCGGGTTGCCCTCGATCTCCCGCTCCGTCCTGGCGTGGTACACCATGACCGGGCTGCCGTCTTCATCGGTCGTAAAGGAATTGTGTCCGGGGCCGTAGATCCCT
>CANQYH010000150.1 GCA_947628025.1 uncultured Lachnospiraceae bacterium
TACAAGAGATCGGGATTACCGGGACGTGGACGGCCTGGTTACGGACGTGCCGGGGATCACGCTGGTGACCTTTTATGCGGACTGTGTGCCGCTGTACTTTCTGGATCCGGTCCACAGGGCCATCGGCCTGAGCCATTCCGGGTGGCGGGGGACCGCGGCGCGGATGGGCCGGGCGACCCTGGAAACGATGAAGCGGGAGTTCGGCACGAACCCGGCGGACGTTTACTGTTGCATCGGTCCCAGCATCTGCCGAGACTGTTATGAAGTGGGGGAGGAAGTGATCGAGATCTTCCGGCAGGAATTTGACGCCGTCCGCTGGCCGGAGATCTATGATAAAAAGGAGAACGGCAAATATCAGCTGGATCTGTGGCGCGCCAATGAAATCGTGTTGCAGGAGGCCGGCGTGCCCCTGACGCAGATCCAGACCACGAATCTCTGCACCCACTGCAATCCCGAATATCTGTTTTCCCACAGGACCTTTGGCAGCCGGCGCGGGAATCTGGCGGCGTTTCTCTGCCTGAAAGCGTGAGGGGACGGAGATAAGGTATTCTATGTAGGAAGTTTCACCAGACGTTTCTCTGCCTGAGAGCGTGAGAAGACGGGGCGCTTAGAAAGCAGCTGCTTTTTTTAGAATCGTTTGGTATAATCTCCCGGATTTTTTGCCTGTCATGAGCGAAAGTGCCGTGCAATCATCTATTTTTGATGATTTCGCGGCACTTTCAGGCACGATCACTGTATGATCTGAAAATACTCGTATCCGTCGGCCTTGCGGCGCTGTACCAGTTTCTGGATGCGTTCGGTCTGGGAGAGCGCGCTGCCGATGGTGACGTCGTGATTTAAGCAGTTAATGATGGCCGCCAGGTATTTGCTCATGTCCGCTTCCAGGTACCACTCGCGGGTCAGAAGCTCCGGGGGGCGGTAGTTTAAGTTCGTGGTGATCACGTAATCGATATATCCCCGGCGGTAGAATTCGTCGAATTTTTCCAGGCCGTTGGTAAAGAGGCCGAAAGTACAGCAGACAATGATCTTAGCGGCCTTGCGCTGCTTGAGCGCTCTGGCGGTATCCAGCATACTTTCGCCGGAGGAGATCATGTCGTCGATGATCAGGACCGTCTTTCCCTCGACGGAAGCCCCCAGGAATTCATGGGCCACAATCGGATTGCGCCCGTCGACGACGCGGGAATAATCGCGGCGCTTGTAAAACATGCCCATGTCCACGCTTAGATTGTTGGCGACGTAAACGGCCCGGTCCATGGCCCCCTCGTCGGGACTGATGACCATGAAATGATCCTTGTCGATGATCAGGTCCGGATCGTGCTCGAACAGCGTGGTCATAAACTGGTATGTCGGCATGAAATTATCGAAGCCGTTCAAAGGAATGGCGTTCTGGACCCTGGGATCGTGGGCATCGAACGTAATGATATTGCTGACTCCCATTTTTACCAGTTCTTCCAGGGCCATGGCGCAGTCCAAGGACTCCCGTTTGCTCCGTTTATGCTGGCGCCCTTCGTAGAGGAACGGCATGATAACGTTGACGCGGTGAGCCGTGGAAGCGCACGCGCCGATCACGCGTTTTAGATTTTGGTAATGATCGTCTGGGGACATATGATTGATATAGCCGTTCATCGAGTAGGTCAGACTGAAATTGGTGACATCGACCATGACGTAGATGTCCGTGCCGCGCACAGATTCATGGATCACGGCCTTGCCCTCGCCGGTGCCGAAGCGCGGGCAGGAAAGGTCCAGCAGGTAGGAATCCACATCGTATCCGCGATAGTTTAGATCTTCTTTTCTGCGCATGAGTTCTTCCATGTCGCGCCTGCGGAACGAAACGATATGGTCGTTGACCAGAAGCGCCAGGTCCCTGCAGCTGTCGAGAGCCGCCAGTTTCAGGGGGGCGACGGGCAGCGAATGGTAAAAGACATACTTATTAGGCATTTGGGGGAGCCCTCCATATCTCGCAATGTGTTGGGTTTGTCTGCTCTGCAACTGTATTTATACCATTTTTCAAGGGGCTGCGTCAATAGGAAAGGGAAAGTATTGGAAAAATAATCAGGACAGCCCATAGATCGACCGGCGGGAAACATGGCCGTTCGTCGTGCGAGGCAGGAGCGGATCTTAAAGGAAAATAACGCAGATTCCGCAGACCAAGGATCGGAATCTGAATAATCATACATAAAAAATGGTTTGGGTACAACAAAATATATAATTGTGTTGCACTCAAACCGTGATTTATAATACCATGCTTTTTTGGACTTTGCAATAGCTATTTTCTGGTTGGGATTTAATTTTTTCTTAAACCGGCAGCCATTCGGATAAAACATTCCCTGCCTGACATTGATCGTATAAGAAGATTTCAAGTTTTATATGATTAATAACGGGGCAAAATACGGTCATAAACGGGCCCTTTTCCTCTTTCGTTTCTGTTTTCCTGTTGTAAAACTTTATAATGCAGAATCTCTGTCATATCTGGTCCAGAGCATCCGACAGAGATTTCCACTTTTGCCAGACATATTTAAAATAAGTTATACGGCAGGATATCCTGATCTTTTCAAAGAAGTCTGTATTTTTATACATTGAAACAAGAAATATCCCAAAGAAAATAAAAAATCGCATAGAATAAGAGCCTTTCGCATTTTAAACCATTCGTTGAGTGCAACACAATTATATATTTTGTTGCGTTTAATCATCGAATCGCGCGATGAAAGCATGCGGCGGCAGAAGCGTGCAGGCCGGATCGGGCGGTATCCAAGGACAAAACCAGGATGGAATTCGTGGGTCTTGCGGCAGCGTTTTCCAGATAGGGGTCATACTGTCACAGCAGAGGCTGAGAAAAGCGGAACTGGATTTATAGGGAAACTTTTCTTATGGGTCTGATATACGCTGATTCATCTGTGCCGTCGTTTGGCGGGACAGAATGGCGAAGCTTACCCCATGATCCCGGTTCATCGGTCCGTTTGCGCGGTACGGAAAGAAAGGAGCGGCGAAAAGCCATGCTGTGGTATGTAATACAGACTTATACGGGGCAGGAAGAAAAGCTGGTAGGTATGGTGAAGAAAATGATCCCGCGGCAGATGTACGGCAAATGTTTTGTCGCTTATTTTGAACAGCTCCGCAGGCGCCAGCAGAAGAACCAGATCCATATCGAGCGGGTGTTTCCGGGGTATGTGTTTATCACCTCGGAAGCACCGGACGAATTGTTTTTGCGATTGAAAGCGATTCCGGCTATGACGAGGCTTTTAGCTGACGGAGACTATTTTTTCCTGTCCCTGGACCAGGACGAGGCCGCCGTGCTGGAACAGATTCTGGACAGCGACCATGTGATCCGGCTCTCCTATGCGGCTACCGATGGAAAAGATCACGTATCCTATCTCTCCGGCCCATTGGCGGCCTGCCGGTCACGGCTGATACGGTATCAGTTCCGGCAAAGGTATGCGGTCATCGGCCTGCGCCTGGCCGGAGAACAGAAAGAAGTGCGCCTGGGCATTCTCCTCAAGGACGATATCAGCCGGGAACTGACTTACGGTAAAGTGGAAGCGCCTATTTCATTGCCGGAGGTTTACCGGATCGCTTCCTGTAAGGCAGAAAACGGAGCGGACAGCACGCCGGAAAAAGGAGAAATTCAGGACAAAAGAGCGGAATTTGCGCCGGGCGACCGGATCGTTGTGATCAGCGGAGCATTCGCCGGTATGCCGGCCATGGTCTATGAGAACCGAAAACATACGGTAAAGATCGGCGTGCATTTTTTTGACCGCGATATGACGGTCGAGGTACCGGCCGAATCGATACGGAAGCAGGAGCTGGCCGGTTCCTGCCAGTAAATGAGAGGGGCCGTTCATTGTTAATATAAAAATCCCGTGGGAACGCGCTGCGTTTCTTCGGGAATATTGGGAAGTCTCGCCACGCACGAAATGTGTGGAGGGGCTTTTTGTTTTGCTTTAATAGGGCATTGAGAAAAGCAAAGAGGAAATGAAATGCTTTGGTATCTTCTGAAAACCTGGGCAGGACGTGAGGAGGAGCTGGCAGAAGAGATCCGCCGTACCGTACCGCCTTATCTTTATGATGAAGTATTTGTGATCCGCAATGAACGGATCTGGAGGAGGCAGGGACGAAGCGTCCTCCATCTGGAGCCGCTGTTTAAAGGCTGCGTGTTTTTAACCTGCCGGGAAACCGAGCCGCTGTTTCAGAGAATGTCCAGGGTACCGTTCATGGCGATGCAAATGGCGGCAGGGAACCTTTCGATGCTGCCTCTGATGGAAAAAGACGCGCAGTTTCTGGAGCGGATCTCCGGAAAGCCGCATGTAGTCCGGGCCTCGTTTCTTTTGCGGGAGGATTCCGTATCGGAAATGGCGTACGCGAATCCTGTCGGAGCTTGCGGCAGGGGAGCGTTCCCGGAACAGAGGCAGGAGAAGCGTATAGGCGTCGAAAAAGACAATGAAGCAGAATGCAGCAGCGTTTACCGGGTGTCCGGGCCTCTCACGGACTGCCTGGAGAGTATTTCCGGGATCGAGTTTCGCAAACGTTTTGTAAAAGTCGATAAAAAATTGTGGGGCGAGGACAGGACCCTCGCGTTGGGCGTCATTCTCAGGGAAGACGCGGAAATGGGGCTGCTTTGCGGCGGCCGGGAGATACCCGCGGAACTGCCGGAACAATACAGGCTCTTAGAAGTGCAAAAGGGTTCTGACGGCGAAACGCTATACCGGGAACTCCGCCGGTTGGCCGTGCTGCCGGGAGGATATGAAAAAACCGTGATGGCTGGATAGGAGGATAGGCGGTTCCTGGTTTATCAGGATCAGACAGGAACCTGTGCAGATGATACAGAAAGAAAAAGGCATGATCGGCAGATACTTGCCAAAAGACAAGAGGATCCGGATGCTGGCGCTGATGCTCGCGGACGCCGGAATCATTTTCCTTTCATCGGTTCTGGGGCTTTTAGTGAGGTTTGATCTCAGCTGGGCCGCGGTTCCCGGCGAATATAAGCAGGCAATGTTCGCATACCTGCCATATTACATAGGCGGTACTCTGGCCGTTTTTTTTATCCGGAAAATGTACGCGACCATGTGGAGCGTCGCCGGGGTCCGGGAAGCGCTGGAGATCGTGGGGGCCTGTGCCATTTCCGCTCTCCTGCAGATCGCCGGGATGATGCTTTTGCAGCTTGTCGTGCCCAGAAGTTTTTACGTGATATCGTTTACCGTTCTTTGTGGGGCGGCGCTTCTGCTAAGGCTTTCCTATCGGATTGGCTTGTCCCTGCTGGGGCAAAAGCTGCATAAACGCGACGGAAAACGGATCCTGATCGTCGGCGCCGGCACCTCCGGATCCGTGATCCTGAAAGAGATCCAAACCAGCGCGTTTGTCAACGATCTGGTCGTCTGCTTCGTGGACGACGATAAAAACAAGATGGGGAAGATCCTGAATGGCGTTTCCGTCGAGGGAAACAGGAACGACATCCCCAGATTGGCAGAGAAATACCGGGTCGACGAAATCTATATCGCCATGCCCTCCGCCTCCGCCCAGTCCAGGAAAGAGATCATCGAGATCTGCAGGGAAACGGGATGCAAAGTAAAGATCCTCCCCGGTATCTACCAGCTCTTAAACGATGAAGTGAGCGTCTCCAAGCTCCGGGAAGTACAGATCGAGGATCTGCTGGGCCGGGAACCGATCCGGGTGGACCTGGATGAGATCCTCGGTTATGTCAGCGGGAAGACGGTCCTGGTGACCGGAGGCGGCGGTTCCATCGGCAGCGAGCTCTGCCGCCAGATCGCGGGACATAATCCGAAACGATTAATCATCTTTGATGTCTATGAGAATAATGCCTATGATATCCAGCAGGAACTGAAGAAGACCCATCCGGAGCTGGACCTGGCGGTGCTGATTGGCTCGGTGCGCAACACCCACCGGATGGAGAGCGTATTTGCGAAATACCGCCCGGATATTGTCTACCACGCGGCGGCCCACAAGCATGTGCCGCTGATGGAGGACAGCCCGTGCGAAGCCATCAAGAACAATGTCTTCGGTACCTACAAGACCGCGAAAGCCGCGGACAAGTACGGCGCAAAGCGGTTTGTGCTGATCAGTACGGACAAGGCGGTGAACCCGACGAACATCATGGGGGCCAGCAAGCGGTTATGCGAGATGGTGGTGCAGATGATGGACGCGAGGTCAGAGACGGACTTCGTGGCGGTGCGGTTCGGAAACGTCCTTGGCAGCAACGGCTCGGTGATCCCGCTGTTCAGGAAGCAGATCGAAGCGGGCGGGCCGGTGACGGTGACGCACCCGGACATCATCCGTTACTTCATGACGATCCCGGAGGCGGTAAGCCTGGTGCTGCAGGCGGGGGCCTACGCGAAAGGCGGGGAGATCTTCGTGCTGGACATGGGGAAGCCGGTGAAGATATTGGACCTGGCGGAGAACCTGATCCGGTTGTCGGGATACGAGCCGTATGTGGACATCCCGATTGAGTTTACGGGACTGCGTCCGGGAGAGAAGCTGTATGAGGAGCTGCTGATGGGGGAGGAGGGCCTGCAGGAGACGCCGAACCAGCTGATCCATATCGGGAGGCCGATCGAGTTTGACGCAGAGAAACTGGAGAGGGACCTGGAGCGGCTGTATGAGGTGGCGAACCAGGACACGGAGCAGGTGAAAGCGCTGGTGAGGGAGATGGTGCCGACGTACCAGCCGCAGCCGGCGCATACAACATAAAAACAGCTGTCCCGGGAGAGAGTCCGGATGGCAGCTGTTTGTGGTTATAGGAAGATTAATCGTCAGAGGGATCCGTGCTGTGGGTCTCTCTTAAAAGCTGCTGTAAGCGTTGGATTTCGGAGGCCAGTTTCTGGTTCTCAGACGAGAGCTGATGATTCTCCGAAGTCAGTTGCTGGATCTCAGACGAGAGTTCTGAGATACGGTCATCTTTCCACCCTACGCGCCGGTAATAGTCCTCGCGCGCCTCGCACTGCAGACGGATCTTTTCGTCCTCGCTCAGCACCACGGCTGTCCGGGCAGCCTCGGTAAATATCGGGTTCTGTTTTGCCAATTCTTTCAGCTCCTTCCATGTGACGGCCTTAAAGAGGCGGGCCCAGTAGTCGAGCTGATAGGTCCTGTCCTCTTCCGTCGCCAGTTCGATCTGATCTAATTCTAGCACAGACAGACGCAGTTTGTCACTATATATTTTGTGGGTTTTCACGTTCATCAGCCGGTAGGTCGCGTAAAACTCCGGGGCTTCCGGAAAGAGCGTGTAGTCTAGGATCCCGATCTGGACGGCGGGCCGCACGTCTCGGTAGTTCTCGCCTTTGTTCAGGCTGTCAAATGAGCGGCAGAGGTAGCACTGGGAACGCTCGATCCAGTTTCCCTCGTTGATGCACTGCATCTCCAGGTTAATGGCCGCGTGGTTGTCCAGGAGGACTTTGATGTCCAGAAAGAAATCTTTCTCGCTGACGCTCCTGCCCAGTTCGATGGGGTTGAGGATCCGGACGTCATGGACCGCAGTATCGTCAAGGTGCAAGAGCGAGCAGACCAGGGATCTGAGGACAAGGTTGTTCTCCTGCATGACGGCGCGGAAGAAATAGTCGTTGGTTAAATGAAAGCCCTAATCCCCCAGCTATGCTGGGGAGAATAGGGTAGTTGGAAACGATAAGGATATCAATGAAAA
>CANQYH010000151.1 GCA_947628025.1 uncultured Lachnospiraceae bacterium
ATGACATAGTCGGAATCGGAAAGCCACAGGATCGGCTCGCTGATAATTCCGAGGTTCTGCAAAAACGCGTTCAGATAACCGTTGCTGTCGTTGGAGAAGATCTGCTGGAACACGGACAGCACCGCGCTGCCTGCCATACTCGGCGCGTAGAAGATCACGGTCAGGACTACGCCCAGCTTGTGGGGAAGCTCGTTGATCATCCAGGCCAGCAAAAACGACATGATATAGCCGCCGGGCCCTACGATGACTGCGATGATCAGCGTGTTCTTGATCGCGGTAATAAAGATACTGTCGTCCAAAAACAGCTTCTTATAGTTCGTCAGTCCCACGAAGTTCGCTTTCTCCAATACGTTGAAATCCGTGAAGCTGTACCAGATCGCCGTCAGGACCGGGTACACCACGAACACAAAAAACAAGATCATAAAGGGAGCGATCATGAGGTACAGGGGAATGCTGCGCTTCATATCCCTGAGGGTCAAATGCACCCTTCGATTCAAAGACATTTTATTAGCTGCCATGGGATCCCTCCTACTCTGTCGTGTTCAGACCGAACTCGGTGCGCTTGCTGGTGATCTCCGCATTGATCTCATCCAGCTGAATGTACAGCGTATCCACCGGATCCACGTTATCAGTTACTACTGTCGTGAACGCGTTGCGCAGCACACGGCCGGTGATGTAACCGCCGGGAATCTGCGGCTCTGCGCGAAGGTCGCCGAGCAGCGAAAGCACTACTTCCTTAAACTCCTGGTTCAGACCGCCGTTGGCAATGGCGTCCATATTCGCCACCGGGAACTCGGAAGCCTCGCCATTCTCTGCTTTCAGCTCCGTAGCGTAATTCGCCTGGGTCTCTGCGCTCGTCCACCATTTCAGGAAATCCCACGCCTCGTTGGTCATACCGTCTTTCGCAACCGTCGTGGAAACGATAAAGCTGGTGCTGATCATGCAGGCCGCCGTATGATCCACGGTGCCGTCCGCTTTCAGGGTGCCGGGCATCCTGGCGATGGACCACTTGCCGGAGATCTCCGGAGCGGATACGTTCAGCTGGTTGACATAGGAGTTGTAATCCACGACCGCCAGCGGGATCTCGCCGGTACGGAAACGGGTCACGAAGTTGACCGAGTAATTCAAGCCCTGCTTCGTATAATATTCCGTCCAGTACTTGAAGACTTCCATCAGATCGACCTGATCCATGTTCGTAGCGGTAAAGCTGTCGTTGTAGAGCTCATAGCCGTTCTGGTACAGCATGGAAAGGAAGATGCTGTTCACAGGCACCGTCGTGGAACTGGTGCCGCCGCCCAGCGTCGTGTACTCGTTGCTGCCCAGGTACACGGTCATATTGTCGGCCTCCAGATACGGGATGATCGAGATCAGATCCTCCCAGGTCTCCGGTACTTCCAGACCCTTGGCATCCAGGATGTCCTTGCGGTAGATCGTCACCGGGAACGTGAGCTGATCCGGCAGTCCGTATACGCCGCCCTCATACTGCAAAAACGCTCTGGTATCGGCCGGGAACCGTTTGAAAACTTCTTCGAAATCAGCAAACTGCGTCAGATCCAGAGCCGCATTGCGGTACGCAAAGTTGACCGGCGTGCTGTAACTGGACTGGAGCACTACGTCGGGGCCGGAACCTGCTACCGTAGCGGGCAGAACCGTGTCGCCGCCGACCATGCTGATATTCACATTGTAAGGAGAATTGGCAAAGCTGGCGTTGACCATCTTCTGGATGATATCGTACTGCGCTCTCGCGTCTACGGCCACCCATACGGTCAATGTCTTCTTGTCTTTCGACTCGCCCTCGGAGTGTACCTGGAAATCGTTGGTGAACGAACCGATAAACGCGTTCCAGTTATGAGCGATCCCCGCGAAGAAACCGCCCTCCGCTTTCGGCAGCTTGTAGCCGTCGCCGGTCACCAGCAGGTAATCCAGTTCCAGCGGGACGTTGTTGATGCTGGTCAGCCACTCGGCCAATGCGGAAAGAGCGTCGTTAAAGTCGCCCAGATACTTGGCCACATCGTCGGGCTTCTTGATCAGCTTGACCATCGCGTTCATCATATCCACGACGGGAGAGGTCTTGTTGGCGGAATCCATGGTCTCGCCGAACGCCTCTACGACCGCGTTCAGCCTGGTGTACTCTTTCTCCAGGACTTCTGTGATATTGGGAACGTAGGTCAGGATCTGGTAATCACGGTACTCGTCCGGATCCGTGCCGGTCACCGCGGTCAGTTCACGGTAAAGCACGTTCAGGTTATCCACGCTCGTGCTCGCCAGATCCACCGCGTCCGCCAGATCGCCCAGTGTCGCCGTCAGGGAGATGGTGTTGTCGCCCTGATCCAGGTAGAAATAGTAATCGCCGTCGTCCCCGCCCAGATAAGCGATCTGCCAGTCGGGTCCATAGTAGAAGTCGATCTGCGCGGCCTCTTTAAACGGAAGCTGGCCGTTGATGGTCAGATATCTCGCGGAATAGAAGCCACGGTTCAGATACTGTTTGAAACGCACGCCGATCTTGTAAAGTCCGGCTTTCGGTGCGTTTACCGTCCAGGTGATCCTCTGTCCGGCCGTAGCCCAGCTGTCGCCGCCGATCGTATTGTAAACGATATAAGAAGGATGATAAGGCTGAGTTGCAACGGAAGTACGGTCATTGTTTGCAGAGAGAGCGGAGCTGGATTTGAGAGTAGCATCCTCCGCCTGAACGATGATGGCGCCGTCCGTCAGATCGCCGCTGGCAATCTGCGGTCCTTTTCCCGCAGCGGATGCGTAATACTCGCTGTAGCTCGGATACGCCGCCGCCGGCTCCACATCGATCGCGCTGAGTCCCAGAGCCGCCTGCTTGGAGGTAAAGGTCAGAGTATTGCTGCCCTGGTTCAGATAGAACATATAGCTGCCCAGGGTATCGCATTCATCCGACTCGATATAGGCTGTGCCCGGTCCTGCGCTCTGCACCTGGGTGGGAGCCGCCTGGTTGCCGGAGGTATTCATCAGCCAGTTTTTATTGTCATCGACCCACAGACGGGCGATGATCAGATCTTCACAGTCATCGAATGGTAACTCGCCATTCAGATATACATCTCTCACTATGGTCTGTGTCCCGGAGGTGTCCGGATAATAGGTAAGCCGGATATGATAGAATCCGGCCTCCGCCACGTCGAACTTATAAGTAATGGAGCCTTCATCCTGGGTCCATACGATATCTCCGTCCTGCGTCAGGCCGGCCATATCGGCTTCCGCATAATCGGAGGCTTTCAGAGTGACGGCCCCCGCGGATGCGGACGGATACGCGCCCGGGTGACGGGCAATGTAATCCTCGTAGGTGACCTCGGATGAATCTTCATAACTCAGGTTCTTTGCCAGCACATCCTCACGGGTCTGTGCGTATTCGTCGCTGGAGGCCAGGTTGAACGCCACGACCGCCACGACGATGAGAGCGACCAGAATACAGATGTTTCGAATGCGAGCACGCTGTTTTTTCTTTTTCACGCCATTAACCCTTTCTTTTTAAATATATGTGGCTACGGCCCTACTCGCCGTAGAATCCGTAGCCACATATTGAGATTAAGATTAAAGATGCAGTATTGCGTGTCACTCTAAGGATTTATTTGAATCCCTGATCTTTCATGGCCTGGTCGCCGGAAGCGGTGAAGGACTCGCCGCTGGATCTGGAATCGTCGCCGTTCGCGATTACGTACGCGGCGTTCCTGTTAACCATAACATAGCTGTTGGAGTTCATGGAGTGGCCCCAGTCGCAGACGACTCTGGAGTGCAGCCAGTCATAGATCTCGATATCCTGCTCGGTGCTGAAAGAGCCCGGATCGCCCGGCGTGTAGCCCAGGTTCACATAATCTTCGCCCTTGCTCTCAGCTTCCCACATCTTATATCTTCCCTCTGCGCCGGTCGGGCTGCACAGGTCGACGAAATCTTTCGCAATCAAATGAAGAACGATGTCCGGAATGTTCTTCGCGTCAGCCGCACGGTACTCTGCCTTCGGAACCAGAACGTCGGTCCAAATAGACTGCGCCGTCTTGTAGCTCTCGCTCAGGGTCGTGTAGTCGCCGCTGCAGGTCACGTACTTGGAATCCCACGGCCACGGAACGACGCCCCACTCGCCAACTTTGTCATACAGACTTTCCATCTGCCAGGCCTCTGCCATGGTGATCACATGGGTGCCGGGGTTGCCGACCGCGCTCAGAGTATCCAAACCGTATGTCTGGTTGGTGGCAATGCCGCCGCCCTCTACGATCTCAACATCCGTGATCGGATATGCAAGACCTAACTGAAGCAGCTGTTTGTAGAAGTCCAGAGAGGAGCAGTACGCCTCGTCAGCCATATGGATGTTGCCGTCGGAATCAACGGAAACCACGCCGTTGGCTGCGGGAGCCATGGATACCCAGTGGTTGGTATGTACGCCGATCGGATAGGTGCCGTCCGGCAGTTTGCTCTTCAGCTCGGTCAGATACTCGATCGCATCGTCATAGCTCCACTTGCCCTGCTGGAACAGGTCGGACGGAGTCGTGTCCATACCGATGGACTCGAGGTAAGCGCGGCTGTAAACCATAACGTAAACGCTGCCCATGTTATCATAGGTCCAGCCGTAGGTATGGCCAGCCCAGGTACCGGCTTCCGTGTAGATGGAACCCATCTGCAGCTGATCTACATCTGCCGTGATGTCGGCAAGATAATCACGCAGGCCAACAACGATATCATCGCCCTGGCAGAAGATATCGGCATATGCTTCGCCGTTGGTGATGCCGGCCAGGATCGCGTCCATGGTGGTGTAGCCGTCGTCGCCCTCCAGCTTGGTGTACTGGAATTTAATGTTGTACTTCTCTTCTACCTGATGAGCGACATCCCACTTCGTGGTGTAGTTGGGGTTGTCCTTGTTATCCTCGTTCAGGTCGCCGAAGTAACCGCCGCTGATACGTACGGTCGCCCCCCCGAAATCATACTGAGGAGCCGCTTCCGTGGTCTCGGCCGCCGCTGTCGTATCGGCCGCCGCCGTCGTCCCTGCCGCTGTCGTGCTGGCTGCCGTCGTACCGGCCGCTGCCGTCGTCGTGGTCTCACCGCCGCCGCCGCAGGCCGCCAGGCTGCCTACCATCGCCGCTGCAAGAGCGATCGAGCCGAGCTGTTTGATTGATTTTTTCATTCTTTGTCCTCCTTTTATACGTTTTCGTACATAATTTATAGCTACAGCCGCGTTCTTGCCGACAGGCGCAGCCGTGACTACCGTTAAAAGCTACAAACCGCTGTTTCTACTATACGCAAAATTGAACAATCTGTCAATGTTTTTTTTCGTGAAATTTACGACTATTTGTTATAATTCCCGATGCTGTTACCACATTTTGTCCTATAATCGTCCCGGAGCAGGTCCGCGTACCAATAGAATATATCTGCAATTCTTTGTATATCGCCCTCTTTGCTGTTTTCCCTCCAGACCGCCTGATAGGTCCAGAATGCGCGCTCCAGCCGGTCCGCCAGCTCCATGCCGTTTCCGGACGGGGTGGGCGCGGGCTGTGCCTCGGGCAGGGCGGGCGCGGGCTTCGCTTCGGAAACCGCCGAGGGCTGAGCTTGAGGCAGAGTGGGCGCAGCCTTCGCTTCGGAAACCGCCGCGGGTTGGGCTTCGGGCAGGGCAGGCGCGGGCTTCGCTTCGGAACCTGCCGCGGGCTGGGCTTCGGGCAGGGCCGGCGCAGCCGCGTCCATGGAGGCCAGATAGCTGCCCGTCTCGTTCCAGGTCCGGATGATCTCGATGGCGTTTTGCGTGACCGCGCAGATCCGGCGCCCGCGGCTGTCCATGCCGCGCACGATCCTCTGCAGCTTTTTCTCCAGCTCACAAAGACGCGCGTTGGCGGACGCCGTCCGGGTCATATCCTCCTCAAGGAAGCGCTTCCGGATCTCCTCTCTCGGCCTGCCCTCCTGGGTCCATTCTTTTATAGTGACTACATTGTGCCAGCCGAACACGGTCTGCGGATAGATCTCCGCCAGCGTGCCGACCAGCTCTCCCGACGGGTCGCCGAATTCAAGGACAGAGATCTGCCGGTTCAGCTCCTCAAAGCCGGTCTGCACGTCGCTCCAGGAAAAGACCGCTCCGTAGATCAGTCCGGGAACCGAGAATACCGGATGGTTAATATGGCCGAAATCGCCCCAGTCGGTATTCAGCACGCCGATCGCGCCGAACTTCCTGCCGAAGCCGCACATCCGGGTGATATTGCGGTAGCCGTTCCAGATGTCCGTGACCCAGCAGTTCCAGCTGCGCACGCCGGGGCAGATATACTGGGTCGCCCCGGCCCCGGCAAGGATCCTGGATTCCGTGTCCCGCTGCTCCTCACCGTAGCCCCAGTTGAGACATACGACCTCTTTGGGCAGCTTCCCTAAAAGCTCCGGATAATGGCAGATGATATCGCCCCAGAACATGGGCCGCTTCCCTTTCTCCACCAGATACTCAAAGAGTCCGCAGATGTATTCCAGATACAGCGTGCCCTTGCCTTTTTCCTCCGCCAGCGCGCGGCTACGGCCCTGACCCAGATCGAAAGTTTCGTCCGCGCAGATGTTGAATTTGTCCGTTCGAAACAGCTGCATATACTCGCCGATCAGCGCTTTGGCCAGCTCCAGCGAGCGCGGATCGGAGACGTTCATCGTATGGTGGTTCATTCGGTTATAATAGGAAAACGGCTTTTTAAAGCAGTCGTTGCTGCCGGGCAGCTCGCACAGATCCTGGTAGGTCTTGGTGCTCAGGAGATTGCAGAGATGGCCGAAACTGGACAGGGACGGCACCAGTTCCACGCCCCGTTCGTACGCATAGCGGTCCAGTTCCAGGATCTCTTCCGCCGTCAGGGGCGTCTCATGGCGCCAGAGCTCCGGGATCCCGCGGAACAGATACGTATGCTCGATGTAGAGCTGGAACTCGGTCATCTTGTAAAATGACAGGATATCGACCATTTTTTTCAGGTTTTCCAGGGTCTGGACGCGCCCCCTGGCCGTATCATGATAGAAGCCGCGGTTTTTGATCTCCGGCTCGTCCTCGATCGTCACGAAAGGCAGCATCCCGGCGCTCTGGCGCACGATCTGGCGCAGGGTCTGGACGCCCCATCCCATGGAACGGAGACTGCCGCCGGCAATATGCGCGCCGTCCCCGTCAATGCTCAGAGTGTAGACGTCCGCACCAAGAGACGGGTCCACAGACAGGATGATATCGCCCTTTTCTGCAGCGCCGCGGGTGACCGAAACAAGGAAGCCGGACCAGGTACGAAGTTCTTCTTTCAGCAGTTCTGCATAAACCGACGCGCCCTCCGGACAGGACGGTGACAGCACCAGCATCGTGTGGCCGGACAAGAGCAGCGCTCCCTCCCGCTCGGTGACGTTTTTGGGAATTGGCAGTAAAATCATAGGGTTCCTCCTTTTTTAATGAATAAATTTGTGAGTGGTTATGCGTTTTTAGTTGTTTTTTTGAGGTTATAGGTTAGGGGTTATAATGGTTTACATTTACAATTTAAGTCAAGGCAAGGTTTTTGGTTTGTTCTTGGTTTGGGTTTGTTCTTGGTTTGGGTTTGTTCTTGGTTTGGGTTTGTTCTTGGTTTGGGTTTGTTCTTGGTTTGGGTTTGTTCTTGGTTTGGGTTTGTTCTTGGTTTGGGTTTGTTCTTGGTTTGGGTTTGTTC
>CANQYH010000152.1 GCA_947628025.1 uncultured Lachnospiraceae bacterium
GTGGATCCGCGAATACAAGGATAAGCTGGGTATACGCATCGTTAATATATCGGTGGGCTCCTATTCCAGGAAGAACATGAGTGAAAATTCGGCTCTGGTGCGCGGCGTGGACGCGGCGTGGGACGACGGTCTGGTGGTCGTGGTGGCCGCCGGCAATAACGGGCCGGGCCGCATGACCGTGACGACGCCGGGGATCAGCCGGAAAGTGATCACCGTGGGCTGTTCGGACGATCACAAGGAGGTCAATGTGATGGGCAGCCGGATGGTCGATTATTCTGGGAGAGGGCCGACCGGCGCCTGCATCTGCAAGCCGGAGATCATTGCGCCGGGAGCCGGTATTATAAGCTGCAGCAACGAGCCGGGACGCTATTCGGTGAAAAGCGGCACTTCCATGTCTACGCCCATCGTGGCCGGGGCCATCGCGCTGCTGCTGGAGAAATATCCCGGCATGTCCAATCGGGACGTGAAGCTGCGCCTGCGGGAACGGGCCGTGGATATGGGGCTGCCGAAGAACCAGCAGGGCTGGGGGATGCTGGATGTGGCGAGGCTTTTAGAGGATGTGCCGGGCCGTTAGAACGGCGGAAAAGAAAGCGCTGAGACGCGGGACGAAAGACGCGGCTTGGCGCTTTTTGCCGGTATAGACAGAAAACGGTTAAAGTTTACTTCGAAATATTGTAAAACAATAAGCGAAGAATGGCTGATATTAAAAGATTTTTATAAAAAATATACTTGAAAATATTGCAAATTCCATCAATATACTGTATAATAACGATAGCCATGAGACAGGCGAATATGTGCGACAGGATTTGGATGTAGTGGCTGCCACGCAGGTTCAGATGTAAAAGAGGTTGCAGATATGCCGTATTCCGTTGATCATTCTTTCAATACGCATATGAGGTCCTGTTTTGGGCGATGGTATAAGATGAAAACAGTCGGGAAGAGCTGGAGGATCGTGCACTTTTTCCGGCGGTTTTTTGTATTATTTTAAATTAAGGAAAAGGGGAGAAGCAGGCGATGAAGAAAACGAACTGGAAGCGAAAAGGAAAGGAAGCGCTGGCCATGCTGCTGACGGTGGCTTTGATGGGCAGTATGCCGGGGCTGTCCGTGTCCGCGGCTTTGGCCGACGGCGCGCAGGCCGAGAAAACAGAAGAAGTGCCGGAAGCTGAGGAAACGGCACTCCCGAAAGACGGCAGGGCGACGCCGTCCGACGCGGAAGTCCCGGCCGATGAGGAGACGGCTGCGCCATCTGAAGCGGAGACTCCGGCAGAAGAACCGGCGCTGCCGCCCGAGGCAGAGATTCCGGCGGCAGAAGACCCGTCGCCCTTATCCGGGACGGAGATCTCGACGGAGGAAGAGATCGCGCCGGTCCTGATGGCGGCGGAAGCGGCGACAGAAGAGAGTGTATCGTATTGGGACCCTGTGGAGGGAACGGAAAAAACGGCGTCGGATGTGACGGTAGTGAGCGCTGCCGATACGGCGTGGGGCGAGGCAGATAAAGAAACCTGGTATGTGGCGGAAGGTATTGTTACCATAAGCGAGCGCGTCATGGTATACGGCACAGTCAACCTGATCCTTGCGGACGGGTGCGAACTGACTGCGGGCGAGGGGATTACGGTGGAGTATGCAGTTTCAGAGGTAACGTCAGAAGAAGATTTTGCCGATTTGGCGAACGAGGCGAAGCTGGTCATATGGGGGCAGGAAGCATTAAGCGGAACGCTGACAGCGACTGCCAGCGAAACTGTTTCAAGAAGCGCGGCGGGGATCGGGAATAGTGATGAGAAGCTTTATTCTGTTGGGACAATTGTTATTAATGGCGGAAATGTAAATGCGGTTGGAGCAGCAGAGGGATATGGGATAGGAGGATGGTTGGGAGAAATAGAAGAGGGGACGCATATGCCGGTTGGTGCCTTGTTCATTAATGGCGGAATAATTGATGCAAAAACGGGAAATAGTTATTCAGATGTTTTTGCAGAAGCATTGAGCGTTGAACCTGTATTTTCTAAAAACTATCTGCATGTAACGGTCGATATGGAGTATGCGCGGGATGAACCTGACGATGAAGGCAATATGGGCTGGATATATATGGAATGGACAGGTGATCCGAGAGGAATAGTAAGTAACGGTGTTCGACACCATATTAGGATCCAATCATTGAATGAAGATGACGTTTATTTATGTGTTGATTGGTATAATTCGAATGAGAGTATATTTGAGAATTTGGATGAAGACTTCAGTTTGGAATTAAAAGAGCCGGAAGAATTGGAAGAACCAGAAGAACCGGAAGAACCAGTGACAGTCATATCTCTGGAGCTTGAAGCGTCTCTGGTTGCGAACATAGACGGTTATGAACTGAGACTGGATTCATATAGCGACGAATATACATGGAACGTGGTTGGCAATCGATGCGAGAAAACGGAAATTGTTGCATTATCCGGGGAGGGGAGCGGCAATGGTAAACAAGTGGATTTGAATATTGATTTAAATGAACGCGCAGAAAAATTGCAGATAAGCTGTGTCTGTGAGACGATATGTTGGTGCGAAGAAGTATGCGAATGTGAGGAATTATGCACATGTGGGGAAGTGTGTGAATGTGGGGAGGTATGTACATGCGCTACATCGCCAGTATGCAGCTGCGGAGAAGAATGTGATTGCGAGACGGCTTGTGATTGTGAGGAACCGTGCGGATGTAAGTTTGTATATACGAGAGAGAATACGATAACGCTGGTACAGCCTGACGTTACAGTCACATTTAACGGTCCGGATGGGGAAACCGCCACTCCGGAAAAACAGGTATTGAAACGATTTCAGCCTGTGAGTAAACCGGAAGAATTGCAAAAAGAACATTATGTATTGGAATGGTACACAGATCCTGAATTTTTGGAAGAAAGTAAATGGGATTTTGAGTCGGAAGTTACTCAGGACATGGTTTTGTACGGCCGATGGGAAGCAATCGAGCCGGAAACTTTATCTTTGAATGCGGAAAGTCTGGACCTGGATGAGGGAGGGATGGTTAGGCTTATCGCGACCATGTCCCCCGCGGATGCGATGGGAATAGTGACCTGGCGTGTGGAAGCGGAGGATACAGGGATTGTATCCATTCAGCCGGAAAATGCAGATGCGGGTGATTCTGTAACGGGCAATACCGTGACGGTGAAAGCACTGAAAGCAGGAGAGGCGACGATTACGGCTGCACTTTCCGATACGGTTAAAGCGTCATGTATTGTGTCGGTCAAACATGTTTGGGGAGAAGAACCGGAGTGGACGTGGTCGGAAGATGGTAAAACGGCGACGGCAGTATTTACCTGTGCGAACGACAAAGTATCGTCAGAACCAATGTCTGCGGAGATGACGGAAACGGATATGCAGAAAGCCACCTGTGAAGCTCCGGGAAGTGTGAAATATACTGCGACGGTCAATTTTGGTGGGAAAGACTATACATCAGAAAAGACCGTGACCATTCCCGCCACCGGCCATAATTATCAGGGTCCGGAGTGGACGTGGTCGGAAGATGGCAAAACGGCGGAGGCAGTATTTACCTGCACGAATGATCCTACGCATGTCGAAAGGGCCGAGGCCCAGGTGACAGAGGCTGTTACTGAACCGGCCGTATGCGACCAACCTGGAAAAAAGACCCTTACGGCGGAGGCAGAGTTCGGAGGGCAGACGTATAGCACGGAGCAAGTATTGGAGATCGCCGCTCTTGGTCATGTCTGGGGAGACCCGGAGTGGACGTGGTCGGAAGATGACAAAACGGCGACGGCGGCGTTTACCTGCACGAACGATCCTGCGCATGTTAGCCGGGTCGAGGGCCAAGTGACGGAGGTTGTTACGAAACAGGCTGCATGCGCTGAAGCGGGAAGCAGGACCCTTACGGCGGAGGCAGAGTTCGGAGGTCAGACGTATCGTGCGGAGAAAGTAGGGGAAATTGCCGCATTGGGGCATACGTACGGCGATCCTGTGTTCCAGTGGAGCGAGGATCATTCGTCAGCGGAGGCGGAATTTACCTGTTCTCGCTGCGGCGAATCGCAGACGGCGGCTGCGTTTGTTACGTCCCGGACCGAAGAGGATCGTGTGATCTATACGGCGGAAGTTTCATTTGCGGGCAGCACATATACGGACGTGCAGGAAGTAGTGCAAGAGCCGGAAACCGAGCCAGAGACCGAGCCAGAGACGGAACCGGAAACGGAGCCGGAAACCGAGCCAGAGACAGAACCGGAAACCGGGCCGGAGACTGAGCCAGAGACGGAAGCGGAAACCGAGCCAGAGACGGAACCGGCAACCGAGCCAGAGACCGAGCCAGAGACGGAACCGGAAACAGAACCTGAGACGGAACCAGAGACAGAACCGGAAACCGAGCCAGAGACGGAACCGGAAACAGAACCGGAAACTGAGCCAGAGACGGAACCAGAGACAGAACCGGAAACAGAACCAGAGACCGAACCAGAGACAGAACCGGAAACAGAACCTGAGACGGAACCGGAGAGAGAGCCAGAAACCGAGCCAGTGACCGAATCCGCAGCCGAAACGGCAGAGCCTGTTTCAGATCCGGGGAGCTGGCAGGAATCGGAAGAAGGATGGCAGTATGTTTCTTCCGATGGAGAACCGGTCTCAAATCAGTGGGAGCTGATCAACGATCAATGGTACTATTTTGGGGACGATACATATATGTCCGTAGGCTGGCAGGAAGTAAATGGCCAGTGGTACTATCTGGATGAGGAAAGCGGAGGAATGACGACGGGCTGGCAGGAAGTAGACGGCCAGTGGTACTATCTGAACGAAGAAAGCGGAGGAATGACGACGGGCTGGCAGGAGGTAGACGGCCAGTGGTATTATCTGAACGAGGAAAGCGGAGGCATGAAGACAGGCTGGCAGGAAGTAAATGGTCAGTGGTACCATCTGGACGCCGTGAACGGAAATATGGGCACCGGCTGGTATTTCGATGAGGCGGACGGCCATTGGTATTATTTCGACCCGGTCAGCGGCAGCATGAAGACCGGCTGGCAGGAGATCGAAGGAACCTGGTATTACTTTACGGAAACCTCCGGCGGGAGCTCTTATGTATACGATGAAGCGGCGGGAGAATGGGTCTATACGAACAGCGGGGCCCAGCCGTACGGTTCCTTGTATGAGGGGAACGATACGCCTCCGAATCCGCAGGCGGACACCTGACGGCGGAGTGGTATACCTGGCTTAAATCACGCCAATTAGAGAGACGGCTGTAAAGCAAAGCATATCCTGACATTTCCCGGCAATTTTCGCGGTGATCTTCCCAAACGGGCGCGGCCCGGCGGAAACGCCTGCGGAGATGGCCGGAAAAGTCAGGGGATCTCTGTTTTGCGGCCGTCTTTTTTCTTGCTTTTTTGCGGAAACTATGGTATTTTTAATGTGTAGGATTTCTCCTGTGACTGCGGCCCCTGCAGGGCTGTCATGAGGCTTCTAGAACCGCTGTGTCTGTGCGGTTTTCACCCGTGGAATCCCCGTTATATACAGGAATGAGACCGATCCGCAGATGTTTGACCGGTCTACGCATTTTTGATGCGGATCGTGCGGAAAATAGCGGCGGCGGTATCCGGCCGGATCATCGTGAAACGGTTCCATCGTCCGGGATGCGATGGCCCGGCGTCGTTTGGCCGGGTGCGCAGACCGGAGCAATCGTAAAATTGAGCAGAAAGCGGGAAAAACGGTTGACATTTTCCGGCTGGTATAGTATGATAGAAACAGAACACACGTTCGAATGGAGGAAATTATGAATAGAGAAGATAAGATGAAAGCGCTGGATGCGGCGCTGACGCAGATCGAAAAATCTTTTGGCAAAGGTTCCGTGATGAAGCTGGGTGATTCCGGGGCGAATATGAATATAGAGACGATCCCTACCGGTTCCCTGAGCCTGGATCTGGCGCTGGGCCTGGGCGGGATCCCCAAGGGCCGTATCATCGAGGTGTACGGCCCGGAATCCAGCGGCAAGACGACGGTAGCGCTGCATATGGTCGCCGAGGTGCAGAAGCGGGGAGGCATCGCGGGTTTTATCGACGCGGAACACGCGCTGGATCCGGTTTATGCGAAAAATATCGGCGTGGACACGGATAACCTGTATATTTCCCAGCCGGATAACGGAGAGCAGGCCCTGGAGATCACAGAGACGATGGTCCGGTCCGGCGCTGTGGATATCATCATCGTGGACTCCGTGGCGGCGCTCGTGCCGAAAGCGGAGATCGACGGCGAGATGGGCGATTCCCATGTGGGACTGCAGGCCAGACTGATGTCCCAGGCCATGCGGAAGCTGACCGGTGTAGTCAGCAAGACGAACTGCAGCGTCGTCTTTATCAACCAGATCCGTGAGAAAGTCGGCGTTATGTTCGGGAACCCGGAGACGACGACCGGCGGCCGCGCGCTGAAGTTCTACGCTTCCGTGCGCCTGGAGGTCCGCAGGACCGAGAGCCTGAAACAGGGCGGCGAGGTCGTGGGGAACCATGTGCGCGTAAAGGTTGTGAAGAATAAGATTGCTCCGCCTTTTAAGGAGGCAGAGTTTGATATCATGTTTGGAAAAGGCATTTCCAGCGAGGGCGATATCCTGGATCTGGCTGCGAAGATCAATATCATTGAGAAGAGCGGCGCATGGTACGCATACCAGGGCGCCCGGATCGGACAGGGCCGGGAGAATGCCAAGGCTTATCTGCGGGAGAATCCGGCAGTGTGCCTGGAAGTGGAAAACCAGGTCCGCGAGTTCTACGGCCTGAAATCTGTGGATGCAGCGGAGCCGGAAGCAGAGCCGGCAGAGGATCCGGAAGACTGAGATCCTTTGGGCGCAGGGTTGATGACGGCCATCGCGTCTCTCGGCTGGGATAGAGTTGGGGCCAAAGCACCGGGGATAGTTCTTGCGTCTGGCCGGGCAGTCTGGCTGACAGGGATACGGAGGGATGGAATGTGCAGGTGACGGAGATCGTTCCCGTCGGTAAGCGGAGGAGCAGGGTCCGGACGGACGAGGGAGTTTCCTTTGCCTTGTATGGGAAAGAATTGTCCGAGTACCGGATCGAGGCGGGAAAGGAACTTCCGGATGAGCTCTATGAGGAGATCTGCGAACATATTCTCTGGCCCAGAGCCAGGGAGCGGGCCATGTATCTGCTGGGGATCCGCGACCGGACGGAGCGGGAAATCCGCAGAAAGCTGGCGGAGGGCTTTTATCCCCCGGAGATCATCCGGCGGACAGTAGATTTTTTGAGGGAATACGGGCTGACGGACGATTGGGAATACGGCAGGCGCTATGTGGATATTTATGAGACGCGCCGGAGCGGGAAGCGGATCCGGCAGGACCTGCTGCGGCGGGGGCTCACCGCGGAGCAGGTCGGGAACCTGATGGAGGGGAGAGAAGAGAAAGAGACCTCCCAGATCACAGCTTTTCTGCAAAAGCAGGCCTTTGATTTGGAGACAGCCCCTTTGGAAAAGAGACGGAAACTGATGGGCAGCCTTTTGCGGAAAGGATATTCCTATGGGGCGGTCATGGCGGCCATGAACGAAGCAGATTGTTGAAAGTGACATTGTTTCTGCGACTTTATAATGTCTGCTTACAAAAATTCTTGACATGATGCACAAAACAGTATAAAATTGTAGTGTTGTATTCTTGTACAATGAAAACTAAATAAGGA
>CANQYH010000153.1 GCA_947628025.1 uncultured Lachnospiraceae bacterium
TTTTGTATAGCGTCCATAACTCTCGATATAATCAGACTTTCTTCGGTTTATGATTTTTCTTCATGAAACAACCCTGTCCCGGCTCCCCGCGCGGCGCATCCTTTTCCGGAGCCTGCGAAAAAACACAGGGATTCTTTAGAAATTCTTTCATTTTTTCTGCCGTCCCTTTTTAGTTTCGCCCCCTATGATAAGGGAAAAGGAGGCAGACAGTATGGACATTTCCACTTTTACGACTTATTTTCTCCGTTACGGCGAAGCGGCCATCTTTACGATCGTGCTGTTAGAATATATGAGCCTGCCCGGGTTCCCCGCCGGCGTGATCATGCCGCTGTCCGGCGTCTTGGCCGCCAGGGGACAGATCAGTTTTTTACGCGTCATGACCGTCACCGTGGCGGCCGGTCTCATCGGAAGCATGATCCTCTACGGGATCGGCCGTTTCGGAGGGAGCAGGATCCTGCAGCGTTACATGGACCGTCACCCCGACAAGCGCCATCAGCTGGAGACAAAACTGGACTGGGTCAGGCAAAAGGGCTTTTTCGGCCTTTTCATCGCCAAGCTTTTCCCCGCCGTCCGCACCATCGTTTCCATCCCCGCCGGCATCCTGAAAATGGATCTGATGCAATACGTGATCAGCTCCGCGCTGGGCATCATCATCTGGAACCTGGCATTTGTGGGAGCCGGCTACGTCTGCGGAGAACAGATCTTCGCGCTTCTGGGAAAATGAGAAAGGAGACCCCTATGAACATCGCTCTCATGACCAACAACTATAAACCTTTTGTCGGCGGCGTGCCCATCTCCGTCGAACTGCTGGCCCAGGGACTGCTGGCGGTCCGTTCCTGCTGCAAAGCGCCGCCTGTTTCAAAACGCTTTACGCCCGGCCGTTCCGGCTGCTTCTGATCGGCGACGGGCCCGACCGCACGGAATATGAGACGCTCCGCAACCGTCTCGGACTAACGGAAGAAGTCTCTTTCCTGGGAAGCCTGCCCCATCAGGACCTTGCCGCCTACTACGCGGCCGCCGACGCATTCGTTTTCGCTTCCCGGACCGAGACCCAGGGCATCGTGATTCCGGAGGCGTTTGCGGGCGGAGCACCGGTCGTTGCTCTGGCAGGCAGCGGCGTCCGGGATCTGGTGACGGACGGAGTGAACGGCCTCCTCTGCGCGGAAACGGAAAACGAGGAAGCTCTGGCGCGGCGGCTGCTCTTTTTCACCGAACACCCGCAGCTGCAGAGAAGTCTCCGCGCCCGGGCCCGCCAGACTGCCGAAGATTTTCGCGAAGAAGCGGTTGTGAGAAAAGCGATCCGACTTTATAATAAGAGTATCGCCCAGTACCGCCGGGAGCAGGCGCGGCCGAAAGAAAGCGTCTGGGAGTTCACCGTATGAGACGCGAAACGATCTTTTCGGGCAGGTCTCATTCGGGACACGCCGCACGCGGAAAGACAGAGCGGAACGCCGGATATTCACCCCCGGCGTCCGCGAATATTTTCAGACCACAGTGAGGAAAAACAGATGAACCAGAATTTTCACATATTAGTAGCCGAAGACGATAAAGAGATCCGCGAGGGCGTGGAGATCTACCTGAGGAACCAGGGCTACCAGGTCTCCACCGCCGCCAACGGGAAAGAGGGGCTGGATATCATCGCCAAAGAAGAGATCCATTTAGCCATCGTGGACGTGATGATGCCGGTCATGGACGGCGTGACCATGCTGATGAAGCTGCGGGCCATGGACCGGGAATTTCCCGTGATCATCCTCTCCGCAAAATCCGAAGAGGTCGACAAGATCATGGGCCTGAACATGGGCGCGGACGATTACGTGACCAAACCGTTCACGCCTCTGGAACTGCTGGCGCGCGTCAATTCCCACCTGCGCCGCTATTCCAAATACCTGTCCGCCACCAGCCGTCCCGCAGCTAGCGACCACATCTACGTCATCGGCGGTCTGGAGCTGAACGAAGACACGGTGGAAGTGACGGTGGACGGCGAGCCGGTGAAGCTGACGCCGCTGGAATTTAAGATCGTCCACCTGCTGATCCGCCACCCCGGCCGCGTGTTCTCCGCCGAGGAGATCTACGAGCGCATCTGGAACGAGAAAGCCGTCAACACCGACACGATCATGGTCCACGTCCGCAATATCCGGGAAAAGATCGAGATCGATCCAAAAAATCCCAAATACCTGAAAGTCGTCTGGGGCGTCGGCTACAAGATCGAGAAACAATAGAAAGGATAGACCCATGAAAGAAAAACGGAAAGCTCTTCCCTGGCTCCTGACGGGAGCGGCCGTCAGCCTGACGTTCAGCCTGCTGTTCCTGTCGCGTCTCAGCTGGTTCCGGTCGCAGGCGGAAACCCAAATGACGAACCCCGTCACATCGGAGGAAAACATACAGACCCTTTATCAGTTCAACCAGATCCTGTACCGGAACTATTATAATTTCCAGAACACCTCCGAATCAAGCTACACGGACCTGTATTACCCGATCGACGCCGGTTCTCCTGTCGATCAGCTCCTGCAGGGCCAGTACGAGGAAGACGATTCCGAAGATCCGGAAGAATATTCGGACGACGGCGCTTCCTACGCCGACGCGGACCTGCTTATAAGCTCGTTCAACGACGCCCTGCTGAATCTCAACGAATATTTTTCGGAACTGGAATCCTCTTTCAGCGCGCTCAGCATCATTTACGACTACTGGATCGGCCCTCCAGACGGCGACGCGGTCCTGACCAACTCCGGCTCAGCCTCTTTTCCTGCGGACGGATCTCCCTACTATCTTCTGCTGGAATTTGACTTCGACGAAAACGGATATCCCTCCGTCGGCGCGGCCGCGGTAAACGACGCCTCTGACGCGGAGGCTGCTTTCTTCACAACGGAAACGGCCCGCGGCATGTCCGCAGGCAGCGAGACCGTATTCCGGTACGCCTCCCGGCTGACCGGCGATTTCGCTCTGCCCAGCGATTCCGTCATTTCCTATGAAAACCTTTCTATGGAAATCTTTAACCGCTATACCCATGAGACCCCGATCCGAAACTGCCGGATCGTCTACGGCCTGCGGCTCTCCACCTGGGAAAGGATGCACCGTCGCAGCGGCGGACTCTCCCTCCAGTACGGCGCCTACGCCAATCTGTACCAGGAACAGTACTCCGGCTTCATGCGGGCCGGCGTCGACCGGTTCTACGTGCTGGCCTGCCTGGCCGTGTTCCTGTGCGCGCTTCTGCCTTTCGTGCCGAAGTTTCCTTCGGTCCCAGGATATGCCGCCGAAATCGCCGCGGCGCTGCTTCTGGGCCTGTTCGCCAGCATCCATTACGTGATCTTCATGCTCTCCGGCGTCTCCGTCAGCCTTTTGTCCATGGGAGCCGCGGCCGTGTGCCTGTCCCTGCTGTTTTTCCTGGCCTGGTGCGCGGGCAGCTTTCTGCGGCCGGCATGGCATCTGGGACTGAGCGGCTACCTGCGGGAACACAGCTTTGTCTACCGCATTTTCCCATTCATATACTCGAAAGCCCTCGGTTTTTACCAGACCCTGACACACTTGGACGTGACCCGGCCGGTCCACACGATAATCCTGCGCCTGATCGCCGCCAACGCGGCGCTGATGCTGATCTCCCGCTTTTTATGGAGCAAAGCCCTGCCGTTCATCGCAGCTTACTCGGTGATCCTCTATTTCATATTGAAAAAATACGCCGGCGATCTCCAGGAACAGTACCGCCAGATCTTGGTCGCCACCAACGAGATCGCCAACGGCAATCTGGACGTGTCCATCACCGCCGACCTGGGCATCTTCGAGCCTTTCAAACAGCAGATCACCCGCATCCAGCAGGGCTTCCGCCGGGCCGTGGATGAGGAGATCAAAAGCCAGCGGATGAAAACAGAGCTGATCACCAATGTTTCTCACGACCTGAAGACGCCGCTGACCGCCATCATCACCTACATCGGCCTGCTGAAAGACGCGGAAACCACGCCGGAGCAGCGGGCCAAATACCTGGACACCTTAGAGCGCAAGGCCCTGCGGCTGAAAGTCCTGATCGAGGACCTGTTTGAGATCAGCAAGGCCTCCTCCCGAAACGTCCAGCTCGACATCATGGACGTGGATCTCCTGAACCTGGTCCGGCAGGCGGAGATCGAGACCTCCGACCAGCTGGCCGCCGCCCGCCTGGACGTGCGGATGAACCTGCCGGAACAGAAAGTGATCCTGCCCTTAGACAGCCAGAAAACCTACCGCATCTATGAGAACCTGTTCGGAAACATCGCCAAATACGCCCTCGCCGGTACGCGGGTCTACGTCACCGGTACCGTCGCGGACGGGGAACTGACGGTCACATTAAAAAATATCTCCGCCGACGAACTGCATGTCAATCCCGCGGAGCTGACCGACCGTTTCGTCCGCGGGGACGCCTCCCGCAACACGGAGGGCAGCGGCCTGGGACTGGCCATCGCCAAAAGCTTCACGGAACTGCAGGGCGGGCGGCTGGAGATCCAGCTGGACGACGATATTTTCAAAGTATCGACGATATGGCGCCTGCCCGGCGGCGGGGCGGACGCATAGGTCCCTCATTCCAAACATACGCGGGAACAGCCATCCTCTCATCCGCCGCCGCGGGCTCCGTACCGTTCTGCCGGATCACGGTATTCTCCTCGGAAATGATAGCTGTTCCCGCTTTGATTTTCACCAATGACCCGCAGCCCCAGATGCGTCAGGATCCCCTGAGATTTCTGGTTCCGCTATGCGCATAGGCCTCTACATATAGCGTGCCAGCAGGAACGATATCAGCCAAAAACGAGTACAGCTGCTCGAAGATCCCCCTCCCCTGGTAATCCCGCTTCAGCTGGATTTCCTCCATCATAAACGTCGTCTCACTCACATAATACTGAAAATAACCGACGATCTCCCTGCCGTCCCAGATCAACAGGATCTGCCGCCGCTCCTGCGCAAGCGCCGGAGAAACCGCCTCGTACCACATCCGGAAATCCTCGTCATAGCAGTTCCCCGTGGCCGCGATCTCATTCATGTTGGAAGCCAATATCCGAAACAGCCGCGGCAGGATCACATCTTTCTGCTCCTTGTCGAGAAATTCAAATGCAATTTTCATCCAGGCTCTCCTCTCAAACGTTTTCATGATAAAATTTCTTCGTTGACTCTATCGCATAAAAAGCATTCCCCGCAAACATAGCTGCAATCTCAGATACTCTTTTTTAGCCTCATTAACAATCTCTTTACTTTATTAATCTCACAGTCCCACTTCTTTACACGCTCCGACTCATTCTCTATGAATTCCATCCCAGGCTCAGCACCAACTTATAATGCGGCACACCCTCCATCTCATAATCTTTTTCCTTTTTCTTTGATAGCCTTTCATATCCACTTTCGTGTTTTCAAAAATTTCTCCTGTACATAAATTTTTTCTTTTATTTTACATCATCAAGAGATTTTCCGCAGTAAAATACTCTCTTTTTCTCCCAAAAATTATTTCCTATATTCAGATTATGTGGTATACTAAACAGAGTAAGAATTATTTTTATTATATGATCTTTTTGACAGCTCAATTGTACTGCACAAATCAGATCTATGTTTTTTATGCATTAAAACGCTGGATTTCCAAAGTTCATTCCATTAAATAACGTGGGACGTTTGAGTTATATTATTTAATTAAGTAAAAATAAAGGATAAGCAAAAACATGAGCGAACAACAACTATTATCAGAGAAACTTGCAATTGAACTGGAAAAAGTAAAAAGTGACTGTCCTGAGTTTTCTTATGCTCCGATTGGGCAAACTTCTAAAAAAATGCATATAAGTTACTACTTAACGGAAAGAAAATCGGTGAAGTCTGGCCTCGCGGAAATTATGGGCATTTATATACAAATATTCTCACAGAAGAAGAAAAAAGCAAAGTAATCAAAGTTTCAAGCGCAAGTGAATACATACCTGGTCCGGGAAACGATACCGATTATTATAATTTTCATGAAAAGTTTATTCTAAAATGGAACCGCGAATTTAAATCACTTAGTTCAGTACGTAGCGAAGTGATGGATTTAATAAGGAAGAGCAAGGGCTATTCTTCTCTTCCCATTGGTAGTTCTATACCAAATTCCTCAGCAAATAACACATCTTTAGCCAAAAGAAATGTATGGCTCCCGCAGAATGTGATTTTGAAAAGCAGAGAAAATGCTCTGGCTTATTTAATTGCAATATGTGACAAGATGGATTTAGATAAAGCTCTGGCTATTCCATATGAAAAGCACATGAATAGATATGCCCAGTTGAAAAACAAGGGACGTATTGCTTCCATCACATTCTATCCTGGATACCAATATGAAGACTTTATGGAAAAGATCATACGCATCACAAACAGTGACGATGGGATTGAAAAAGATTCATTGAAAGATGGTGATTTTAAGAGATTTTGTGCAAATGCCTCAAATTTGGCAGAACACATACACAATAACGCTGATATATTACCCCCTTGTGTATTCTTAATTAATGATATGGACAACGGTAATATCTGTGAAATATTTGGAGAAGTAATGAATTTACTCCCAGATATAGAAAAACAAAGTAAAAAAGATGACAAGGATGTAATATTACCCTATTCTGGCGAACTATTTGAGATACCTAAAAATGTGCATATTGTAGGAATCATGAATTCTATAAACAAACTAGATTATAGGACACTTGAAACGATAAAGCGAAAGTTTCGATTTATTTAAACGTATTTCCATCATAGTTATAGTCACAGATAAAATTATTGTTAGAGGGGTGCCGAAAATGACAGAACAGGATAAACTATACTTTGAGGAATTGGCTCAGGATAGAAAAGAAAGTGCTGCAATGCTGGATAAACCTTCTATGAGGGGAGTAAAAAAAAGCGTCGCAGAAAAGTATTCAGATCCGGCTCATTTTATCTATGAACTGATTCAAAATGCCGACGATGCAGGCGCAACCGAAGCCCATTTTGAGTTATATAAAAAAGAATTAATTTTTAGGCATAATGGCACAAGACATTTTTTTGTATCAAATCCTGAAACCGAAGAACAGGACACCAAACGAGGGCGTCTTGGAGATATCAATGCCATTACTTCTATCGCTAATTCCAATAAGACAGACACCGCTGCAACTATTGGCAAATTCGGTGTGGGTTTTAAAGCGGTATTTCAATATACTATGACGCCACATATATATGATTCTAATGTTGCTTTTAGAATAGAACATTTTATCGTTCCCGTTTTACTGGAGAAAGACTATAAATCGCGTAAAGAGAATGAGACTATTTTTATGTTTCCTTTTGACCATCCGGAAAATGATGCAGAAAAAGCATATCGGGACATTCAAGAGAAACTGCAGAATCTCGTGTTTCCTATTCTATTTCTAAAAAATCTGCATCTCATTACATATTGGACAATTTCTAAAAGTGGAAAATATACAAAAGAACTTGTACAAAAAGAAGTATTTAACGACGGAACAGACGCTGATTTGCTCAAAGTAAAAAATGGTATAGGAGAGGAGACAAACAGATTGTGGGTTTTCTCGCGGACCATTGCACACAATTTAAAGTATTCTGTAGGATTCTTTTTGGACAAAAAAGGAGAACTCACGCCGGTTGATTACAGTGCATTCTGTTTCTTCCCTACAAAAACAGCAACCGG
>CANQYH010000154.1 GCA_947628025.1 uncultured Lachnospiraceae bacterium
CAAGACCCTGGTGCAGTCCCTGCTGAATATCAGCTATGTCAATGAGCAGAGCAATTCCTATACCATGAACAGCTTCCAGGGCTCCGTGCAGAAGAACACGTATACATATGCCTACCAGGACAACGGAGTTATGGTCAACTGGATGTTCGGGGACGTGGGACTGGAGATCCCCTGCTGGTTCGGGATCGACGGGGACCATTTTGAGGCCAGGGTGCTGACGGATCAGATCGTCCAGCACGGCGGCATGCAGATTTCCAGGATCTCCCTGCTTCCGTATTTTGGGGCCGGTTCCCTGGAGGACGAGGGATATATGATGGTGCCGGACGGTTCCGGGGCCCTGATCCGCTTCAATAACCAGAAGCAGTCCTATCAGTCCTATGCCCAGACCGTGTACGGCAGGGACCTGGCTCTGAACCTGCAGAGCAGCGTCCAGGTGACCCAGGACGCGACGATGCCGGTGTTCGGTATCCGCAAGAACGACGACGCGATGCTGGCGGTGGTGACGGAGGGCGAGTACCAGTCCGAGATCCGCGCCGAGGTGGCCAGAAAGCTGACCGGCAGCAATTCCGTATACAGCACCGTCGTGCTGATCCAGAGCGAGAACAATACGCTTCTGGCGAACAGCAGCGACGAGGAAACGGTCGTCATGATGTCGCCGCAGCAGATGCCGTCCCCTTATTATGAAGTGAGCTATTATTTCCTGGACGAGGGCTCCGGGTACAGCGAGATGGCGGCCCGGTACCGTCAGTACCTGATGGAAGAGAAAGGGATGCAGGAGCAGACCGCCGCACAGACCGGCATGAACCTTACGTTCTTAGGCGGCGTCCGGGTCCGCAAGACCCTGTTCGGCGTCCCGTACCATACGGTAGAGCCGCTGACGCCGTTTAAGGCGCTGCGGGATACGGTCCTGGCCCTTGCAGACGCGGAGGGAACGTTCCAGGTGAGCATGATCAAGATGGAAAAGGGCGGGAACAACAGCAAGCTGCCCACCAAGGTCACGTATGAGGGCTCCCTCGGCGGCGAGAGCGGTTACAAAACCATGGCGTCCGCTCTGGCCGGGGCGGGGATCCCGTTCTATCCGGTCTACGACCCCGTGACCATGCAGAGCAGCGGAAACGGCTACAATACGCTGAAAGCGGCCAGAAACGTCTCCCGGTCCACCTCGCCGCAGTATACGTATCTTCTGACTTCGGGAGCCAGGGACAGCGGGACCGATCCGGATTACCTGATCTCCCCCGAGTACGCGGAGAAGATCACCGGAAAGCTGTTGTCCAGCGCGTCGAAAAAAGGGATCGCGAACCTGGGTCTGACGGGCATCACGAAGAAAGTGTATTCCGATTTCCGCAAGGACAGCACCTCCCGCGACCAGACAGGAACCTATTGGGAGAACGCGCTTTCCGCGGCGGCGCAGAGTACAGACAGTCTCCTGTGCGCGGGAGCTTACGCCTACGCGTTCCCCTATGCGGATGTGATCACGGATGTGCCGGTCTATTCCAGCCAGTTCGACGTGGAGGATGAGGCGGTTCCGTTCTATCAGATGGTAATGAGCGGCTGCGCGGCCCTTTACAGCGCGCCGGTGAATCTGAGCGGCAACGTGCGGGAGAGCCTGCTCCATGCGGTCGAGTACGGAGTCAGTCCTTCGTTCCTGCTGATGACGGCGGACGCGCAGACGCTGCTGGATACGGACATGAGCAGTTATTATTCCGTCGCCTACGGCGACTGGGACAGCGAGATCCGCAGTATCCTCTCCGAGCTGCAGCAGCTTGACGGCGTGTTCGGTCAGAGGATCACAGGGCACCGGCAGGAGAGCGGCCAGGTATACGCGACCGTCTACGAGGACGGGACGGAAGTCTATGTAAACTACTCGGATGAACCGGCCGTAATCGGGGATCTGACGGTCCCGGCCATGGGATTTGTCAGGAAAGGAGAGAGATAAATGTTTAAGAAACTGCCGTATCATACAAAGAAAAAAATTTACGGGTTTTTATTCATTACTCCCTGGCTCGTGGGATTCCTGCTGTTTTTTGCGGTCCCCTTTGTCCAGTCCTGCATTTACGGCTTCCAGGACCTGACGACCACCGTGACGGGCATGGAGGGGACCTGGGTCGGACTGAGCAATTTCTCCTACGCGCTGTTTAGAGACACGCAGTTCATCATCCAGTGCGCAGGTTCCCTGAGAGACCTGGTGACGGTTCCGCTGATCCTGGTATACAGTCTCTGCTTCGCCCTGCTGCTAAAGAAAGAATACCCGGGCAGGACCCTGATGCGTGCCATCGCGTTCCTGCCGGTCATCATCGGTTCCGGCGTTTTGATGGATATCATGAAGACGGACGTATTCTCTACCAGCATGAACAGCGCGGAGAGCACCTATCTGTTTTCCGCCAGCGGCCTGACCGGATTCTTCGAATCCATGGGACTGTCGGCCGGGCTGATCGGCTTCATCAACGACGTGATCAGCAAGATCTTCGATCTGACCTGGCGCAGCGGCGTACAGATCCTGCTGTTTCTGGCCGGCCTCCACAATATTCCGTCTTACGTGTACGAGGCCGCGGACATCGAGGGAGCCAACGCGCTTGAGCAGTTCTTCAAGATCACCCTGCCGATGCTGACGCCCATGATCCTGCTGAACGCGGTGTACAGCGTGATCGATATCTTTTCGGACTACGGCAATGCGATCATTCAGATGATCTACAATACGGCGTTCACGAACGTGCGCTTCGGATACGCCAGCGCCCTTTCCATCCTGTATTTCCTGATGGTAGCGGTGGTACTCGTGGTGCTGTATCTGGCGATGAAGCGGTTCATCGTCCACGCGGAAGATTAGGAGGGAGATTATGGGAACGATGATTTATAAGCTGAAAAGCGGAAAATGGTTTTGGACGGCCTGCAAGTACGCGATCCTGATCCTGCTGGCTTACCAGCTGCTGTACCCGGTCCTGTATATGGTCAGCTCTTCCATCAAGGATCCGCTGGATACCTACGATCCCAGCGTGATCTGGATCCCGAAGCATCTGTCCAGCGTAGGCTTCATGGACGCGTTCCGTTCGATGAAATATATGCAGGCGCTGCTGGGGAGCTTTCAGATCGGCCTCGGGTGCGCGGTGCTGGATGTGGTCTCCAGCGCGCTGGCCGGCTACGGCTTTGCCAGATACCAGTTCCCGTTTAAGAACGTGTTTTTCGTATGCGTGATCCTGACGCTGATGGTCCCGACGCAGACGATCATCCTGCCGTATTACCTGAACATGCGGTATTTCAATCCGGCGGGGATCTTGGGACTGGTCGGCAAGATCACGGGCAAGGAACTGTCGGTCAATCTGGTCGGTTCCAATATGGCGTTTTATATCCCGTCCGCACTGGGAGCCGGTATCCGCTCCGGCCTGTATATTTACATTTTCAAGCAGTTCTTCGAGGGGATGTCCTCCGCGCTGGAGGAATCCGCCTACGTAGACGGCAGCGGGCCGCTCAGGACGTTCCTCTACATCATGCTGCCCAATGCGAAGAACGCGGTGGTAACGGTATTTTTGTTCTCTTTCGTATGGCATTTCAACGATTACTACCTGTCCAAGCAACTTCTTGGTACGACCAGGAGAACGCTGATCGTGGCCTTGTCCTCCCTGCGGGTGGATCTGGCCGCGCTGATCGGAGGTCAGACGACCACGGATCCGCTGAGAATTCAGACCAGGATCCAGGCGGGCTGCCTGCTGACGATCCTGCCGATGTTTTTGCTGTATATGGTCGCCCAGAGGAAACTGGCGGACAGCATCGAGCATATGGGTATTAAATAATGTTTTGGCCTCCCGCGGATCGCCGCCGGTCCGCGGGAGCGCAGGAAACGGCGGAAATGAAGCAGAAAAAGAAAACAGCGTCATACGCCCAAGGGCGATTATGATAGGCACTGGTGCAAAAAGCACAGGCAAAGAAAGGAGACAGACATTATGAAAAAAAGAGCTTTATCTGTTCTGATGGCGGGAACGCTTTGCGCGATGTCCCTGTCTGCATGCGGATCGGGAGACGGTTCCACGCAGACGACCGCGGCGGCCGGGACGACGGCTGCGGCGACCACGGCGGCAGCAACGACGGCTGCGGCGGAGACCACGGCGGCTCAGGCGGAAAGCGCTCTGCCGGATACGCTGGAAAATCCGAACCTGATGATCGTGTGGAACACGACGGAGGAGAGCTGGAACCAGACACTGGCGGATAACCCCAAGGCGTTCGACCTGGTCTGGTCCACGAAGAAAGCGTTTGAAGAGAAATACGGCGGCACGGTAACGGTAGAAGGCGTGGGCTGGGGCGATCAGGCCAGCACGGTCATCGCCAAAGTAAACGCTGGCGAGCCCTGCGACCTGGCGGAAGCTCATGACCAGAACTTCCCGGTCTACGGCGCGAAGAACATCGTGCAGGATATTTCCCAGTACATCGACTTAAGCGACGATTTCTGGTATGACAGCGTAACGGAAGCGTTTACCTACGGCGGCGTGCCCTATGCGGCAGGTTCCGCGGCGACTCCGGTCGTGATCGCTTACAACAAGACCCTGTTCGAGCAGAACGGCGTCAAGACCCCGATGGAGTATTTCCAGGAGGGCAACTGGACCTGGGATACGTTCCGTGAAGTGGCGATGCAGCTGACCGGCGATACGGACGGCGACGGCAACAACGACATCTACGGCTTCGGCTGGTGGGACAGCTTCTATGTGCAGATGCTGGCGGCCAACGGCATCACGCATCTGAACTACGGCGCGGACGGCAGCATCACCGGCAACTACCAGACCCAGGCGGCGCAGGAGACGTTCACGTTCCTGCAGAACGGCTATATCACGGACAAATTTATCATGATTCCGGACGGCGACAACTTCATCAACGCGTTCAAGAGCGGCAACCTGGCGATGACCTGCGAGTACGGCTTCGCGGCGATCACGGCCTATGCCTGCGATTATGAGATCGCCTGGGCTCCGCTTCCGCAGGGTCCGTCCGGCCAGAAGTATGACTGCGGCGGTTCTCTGACCGGCTTCGCGATCCCGATCACCAGCACCAATCCGGAAGGCGCGGCGGCGTTCATCCGCATGGCTTACGAGCTGAAGCATGAGAACGACGAGGGCGCTCTGATCGAGACCTACGGACAGGATCAGGTGGATCTGATGAACACCATGGCCGAGCATATCAAGTTCGCTCCGATCGGTATCGAGAAATACTGGGATGCCAACTGGACAGTCTACTCCGGTATGGTAGAAGGAACTCCGGTCAGCACGTTCACGCAGAACGCCAACGAGCAGATCGCAGAGGGCGCGGCCATCACGCTGGGACAGTAAAATGACGAAAAAAATAAGATGGATATGGGTGATGTTCCTTTGCCTTGCGCTGGTCTGTGCCTGCGCAAGGCAGGGGGATACCCCGGCAGGGAAAGAGGAAAGCTCCGCGGACAGCCAGACGTCTTCTGCGACGTCCGCCGCGGAAACCGTGCCCCCGGCGCCGGCGGAAGAAACGGCGTCCGGACAACAGGCGGAGGAGCCTGCCGGGGCGGGAGACGCTATGGAAGTATATGAAAGTGTGCCGTACCGGCTGTACCCCACGTCGCCGAACGCCTGGGTAGGAGACGTGATGCCGATGGCGGAAGAAGATACGCTTCATCTTTATTATCTGTACGATACGGATCACAACGGGACAGGATATCATCCGATCTACAAATTCTCAACGACTAACCTTTATGAATATCAGGATGACGGCCTGGCGGTGGATTACGGAAAATCCACGGACGACCCGGATCTGGCGATCGGCACAGGGAGCGTACTGGTCGGGCAGGACGGCCTGTACCACTGCTTTTACACGGGCCACAACGACACATTCCCTGAAAAAGGGAAAGATAAAGAATGCGTGATGCACGCGGTCAGTACGGACAATCAGACCTGGACCAAGATCCCGGAGGATACGTTTTACGCTCCGGACGGGTATTCGGGCGATGATTTCCGCGATCCGTTTGTTTTTTGGAATGAAGACGAACAGTGCTACTGGCTCCTGATCGCCGCCAGGGACGAAAAGCTGGGCGGGATCGTGGCCCGGTTCACATCCGAGGACCTGTCTGTGTGGACGCTGGCGGAACCGCTGTACGCGCCGCAGAAACAGTATATGCTGGAGTGCCCGGACCTGTTTCAGATGGGAGACTGGTACTATCTGTTTTACAGCTGGGACTGCGTGACCTATTATGCCATGAGCCGCTCGATCAACGGACCCTTTGAAGCGCCGGCCGACAATGTGCTGGACGGGACCGGATTCTGTTTCTATGCGGCGAAGACGGCGGAAGTGAACGGGACTCGCTACCTCTGCGGCTGGGTCGGGCGCAGGAGAGAAGCGGTGGACACCACGGCCTATGACTGGGCGGGTTCCCTGCTGATCCATCAGCTGGTACAAAAAGAAGACGGGACCCTGGGCGTCCGGGAGCCGGAAACTCTGAGCGAATATTTCACGCAGGAAGTGGAACTGACGCCTGCCGGGACACAGGGAACGGCGGAAGAGACCGGAAACGGCTATCGGCTGACGGCGGATAAGGGAGAAGTATCCGTCGTGAATTTCGGCATGAGGAAGCCCACGATGGAAGTGGAATTTACGGCCACCTTTGCCGGGGACGGCTACGCGGGGATCGCGTTCGGGCCGCAGGAGGAATACGGCAGGTACACGGGGATCGTGCTGGACGCCAAGAGCCAGAGCGTTCACTATGAGGGCTGCGTGCTTTCCAGGATCCAGTATGTGGATCCGCTCATAACGACGAACTTTACGTTTGAGCCGGGAAAGAAATACCATATCAAGGCCGTCATGGAGAACGAGATCGTAATTTTGTATGTCGACGATACGAAAGCGCTGAGCAATCGGATCTATAAGTCGGTCGGCGGTATGAACTGGGGGATCTACGCCAGCGGGGCTGACGTAACGTTTGAAGATATTCGGGCCTACGTGCCTTAGGGGGAGACAATATGGCTGTAAGGGAGAAGATCACTCTGCAGGAGATCGCGGATATGGTCGGGGTATCGCGGAACACGGTATCGAAGATCGTAAACGGCCGTTATACCGGTTCTGCGCAGACCAGGAACCGGGTGATCACAGTCTTGCGGGAAAATAATTACAAGGGTCTGGGCCAGCTGGATATGGACGAAAAGCGGGAGGGAATGAAGACCCTGCTCCTGCTCTGCAACGGCGGGATGGAACAGTCGAATTATTTTTTCCCGCTGGTCAACGAGATCCAGCAGAACGTGGAGTCCAGGGGATATGTCCTGGTTTTTTATGGGGTCCTGCAGGAAGAAATGGAAAAGCTGCAGCTGCCGCAGATGGTGGAGGAGGACAAAGTAGACGGAATCGTCTGCATCGAGGTGTTCCACAGAGCCTACATCGAAAAGCTGCTCGGCTGCGGGATCCCTACCGTGTTCCTGGAATTTTGCCGGGATCTGTGGGACGTTCCGGGAAAATACGATGTGGTGCTCATGAATAACGAGTACCCCGCTTACCGGATGACCGCCCGCCTGCTGGAGCAGGGGTGCAGGAAGATCGGCTTTGTCGGAGACGTAAATTTCTGCCGGGGAAGTTACGAGCGGTATGAGGGATACTGCAGCGCGATGCGGGAATAC
>CANQYH010000155.1 GCA_947628025.1 uncultured Lachnospiraceae bacterium
CTGAGTCACGCCCTCCCGCAGAATATATTCCAGGTCGTGATCCCGCAGGGCCTGTTTAAATTTCGATTTGCCGGTCGGATTGATCCGCTCCCCGATCAGGACCGGCGAAGAACCGATCACCACCGCCTGAGAATAGGAGGAAATGACGGTCCGCTCCTTGGGGGCCGGAAGCACCTGCTTTTTATCCCGGCAGCGGGCCACGGTCCCTGCGATATGCTCCGGCGTGGTGCCGCAGCAGCCGCCCAGCACGTTTGCGCCCATATCCGCGATCTCTTCCATGACCGCGGCAAATTCCTCTGCTCCGATATCATAAACGGTCCGCCCATTCTCGCTCCTGGGCAGGCCCGCGTTGGGATTCACAATCACGGGGACCGAGGCCACGGCCAGGATCTCCCGCAGGATCTCTTTCATCTGCACCGGTCCCAGCCCGCAGTTGATCCCCAGCATACTGACGCCCAGCCCCTCCAGAAGCGCCACCGTTGAAGCCACGCTGCCGCCGGTCAGGAGCTTGCCGCGGCTGTCAAAGATCATCGTGGCGCAGACAGGCAGATCGCAGTTTTCTTTCGCGGCCAGGATCGCGGCTTTCATACCCGTCGCTCATGGTCTCCGCCAGCACGAAATCCGCCCCGGCTTTCGCTCCGTAAACTACTACTTCCTTATATAAACGATAGGCATCCTCGAAATCCAGATCCCCCAGCGGCTTTAGGAGCTTCCCCGTCGGCCCCAGATCGAGGCCGATGTAGCCGCAGACAGCGGCCGCCCGCTGCGCCGCATCCGGTCCCCCGCCCGCCAGGATCTCCTGACGGTAACGTTCTCTGGCCGCTTTCGCATTCTCCACGGCGGCGGTCACGATCCGTTCCAGCGAATACTCCCCGTCCTGCCCGAATTTCAGCCCATTGGCCCCGAACGTATTCGTCGTGATCTCGTCGCTCCCGGCCCGCAGGTATTCCAGATGGATCTCCTGCAGGATCTCCGGATGGGAGATGTTCCAGGTCTCCGGCAGTTCGCCGGGCTTCAGCCCCCGGGCCTGCAGCAGGCTTCCCATGCCGCCGTCAAAGAATAATTTCCGCTCTTTTACCGTTTCCAGAATCCCCATGATCTCCATCCTTTCTGATCCCTGATACACACAACCGATCCGGTTTTGCAGTTTGGCCGCACGCCGCCCCATCCATTGCCTGGGGAGCCTCTGCAGCCTTGCGCCTGCGACTCCCCCGGCATGTTGCCGCTACCCTGATATACACACATTGCCTGGGGCCTCTGCGCGCCCGGTCCGCGCCTTTACAAAAAACGGCGTCCGGCCACAGCATCCGCCAACAACTCCAGCCACATACCGAAAGTTCCCCAAAAGCTCGCTTTCCTGTCCAATCCGTCAGCCCCACGCCGCGTCCTCACTGCCTCGAGAGCGCGCATCCCCGACGGATCCTCACTCCAGCCGGAACGCGCAGTCCGTTTTGCGGCACGTCCCGCAGCCTTTCGCCGCGCAGTTCACCGGGCTCTCGCTGAGTCCGATCACCGCTGTCACTGATTTCGACGGCGTCATCAAAAAGCTGCCGGTCAGCGCGATCCCGACCCGTTTTCCGGCTTCCAAACTCTCAAGCAGCGCCGGCTGGCACTCCAGGGAAAAATCCCCGTAGCCCGGACTGAACCTGGGCCGCAGATACAATCCTTTCCGCTCATACTCCGCCCGCAGCGTCCCATTGATCCCGTCGCAGCAATCCTCCAGATACGCCGCGGCCGCCGCCTGCATCACCACCGCCTTGCTCATCTGCAGGCGGCTGTACCGCAAAAGCAGCTGGTCCACGCCCGTCCCCAGCGTAACGGCCAGCAAAAGGATCCTCCCGCAGCCCCGCAGGTTCTTCGCCAGGTCCCTGCTGACCGTCTGAAATGCGCAGGCGTCCACCCGGTCCCCCTCCACGCGGAGCGGATATTCCCGGTAGACGGAGCGGACCACGGCCGCCGTTTCCAGCTCCGCCCAGCACGCGCGCACCAGCTCCATGACCGCTTCGTCCGCCTCCCGGCCCCGATAGCCCAGATAGCGGAGCGTTTCTTTCACATTGATCTCCATAGCCCGCCGCGGTTTCTCACAATATCTCCGAGAGGCTCTCCCGGATCCGCCGCGCCACATCCGGATGGTTCATCGAATATACGTGGATATTTTCTACGCCGTTGGCCACCAGGTCGATGATCTGCTCCGTGGCGTAGGCGATCCCGGCCTGCTTCATCGCCGCGGGTTTGTCCCCGAAACGGTCCACCAGCGCCTTAAACCTGGCCGGCAGATAGGTTCCGGACATCTGGCAGATCCTGGCCACCTGGGAAGCGTGGGTCACGGGCATGATCCCCGCCACCACCGGGATCGTGATGCCCTTTTCCCGGATCCGGTACAGGAAATTATACAGAATATTATTATCAAAAAACATCTGCGTCGTCACAAAGTCGCAGCCCGCCTCCACTTTCTCTTTCAGATAACCGATGTCGGCGGTCTTATTGACCGATTCCACATGCCCCTCCGGATAGCAGGCCGCGCCGATGCAGAAATCCCCGCTGGCCTTGATCTCCCGGATCAGCTCCGAAGCATAGCGGAAATCCTTCTCCACATGGCCGTCCTTGGGAATATCTCCGCGCAGGGCCAAGATATTCTCGATCCCCCGCTCTTTCAGCTCCGCCAGGATCTCCTGCACCCGCTCCCGCGTTGCGGACACGCAGGTCAGATGGGCCAGCGTCGGTACATGGTAGTCGTTATTCAGCGTGTCGGCAATATCGATCGTGTACCGCCGGGTCCCGCCGCCTGCACCGTACGTCACGCTCATAAAATCCGGCCTCAGCTGCGCGATCTCTTTCGCCGCATTCTCCACATTCTCATACTTATCCGCCGTCTTGGGCGGAAATACCTCAAAGGACAGCGTCGGCCTGCCCTCCGCCAGAATATCACGAATCTTCATTGGTTCCTCCTGTCTGCCTTGCGGCTCATTTTTTATTTTCCGGCCGTCGCGGCCCTACAAACACGTCCTGCTCCGCAGCATTGCGGACCGCCAATCAGAACCGCCTCCGGATCCACGGAGCATGTTTGTTTGACAAGCCGTCCGCCGAAACGTTCCCCGTCATTCCTCCGCCTGCAGCATCCTGCTCAGCCGGTTAAAGCTGAGGCGGTTCCGCACATAGGGCGAAAGGCGCAGGGTCAGCGGCACGATCTCCTCCGAAAGCCCGATCTGCCCCACTTCATAGACGCATCCGTATCCACGCAGCAGCTCCTCAAGCTCCTCCGCCTCCGGCAGTTTCTCAATGATCTCTGCGATCCGCGGAAGCGCCTGCTCCAGCCGCTCGGGGTCCACTGCCGCCAGCGGATCCGGCGTATTCTCCCGCAGGACTCCCTCATAAAGCCCCTTCTTTCCGAATGTTTCGCGGAGCAGCTCCGTCTCCATCCCCTCGTAAGGCCTCGCGTGGCAGCGCCCGGACCGGATCGCCTGTGCCAGCTCTTTGTACCGTTTCGTGACCATCACCAGCCCCGCAGACACTTTCTCCCCGTGAAGCGCGTCCAGCGGACCGTTGATCACCTCCATCTCCCACAGATGGGAGACATGGTGCTCCGCGCAGGAAGCCGGCCGTGAATTGCCCACCATCTGCATCGCCAGCCCCGAAAGCAGCAGGGCATACATCAGCTTCTCATAGGCCTCCGCGTCCCCGCCCTTTAAACCGTCCATGCACCGGCGCACTTCCTCCAACGCGTCCTCTTCCATCCTGCAGACCCGATCGCAGAGATATTCCCCCGTCACCGCATGGGCGATCCGCCAATCCGCCAGCGCCGTATATTTGCCCAGCAGGTCCGAGATCCCCGAAGCCGTCAGCCGCCAGGGCGCGCGGGAAAACACGTCCGTATCCGCGAACACATAGACCGGCGCCACCGCCGGCAGCGTTTTCTTCATTCCGTTCCAAGTCATGGCCGCCACCGTCGAAACGAATCCGTCCACGCTGGCCGCCGTCGGCACCGACACAAACGGGATCCCTTTCTCGTAAGCCGTGTACCGCGTGAGATCATGGACCGTCCCGGAACCGACCGCGATCAGCAGGTCCGGCTCTTCCTCCCCAGTCTCCCGAATCTTTTCACGCACAAGCTCCACCCCGTGATTGTCCGCGTGGAGACGGTCCGGGCAGAGTACCAATTCCCAGCACAGTTCCCAGACGGGTCCCAGCTTTCCGATCGCCGCGGCCCTGGTATTCTCATCGCAGACGATCCGCGGACGCCGGTAACCGGAAAGCGCCCCCTCTTTCAGGGACCGGTAAAGCGCCTCCGAGGCATCCCTGCCGATCACAATATCCCTTACTTCTATTTTATGGTTCCTCCCGCAGGCGCACGGGCCGTTGAAATCGCTCGTCTGTATCCTCAATCCGATCCCTCCCCGTTCCGCGGCCCGCAAAAACCGTCCCGCTCCGCCGCGAAACACTATGATTCTGCATTATACACCCAATCCGGAAATCTGTCACCCCTTTTCTGCGCCCCGCCTTTCCGTCTCCTGTCCCTTTTCCGCAGTGATTCCATCCTGATTTCAGAGTTCCCTATTGTATACCCCAAGCACAAGACGGCGGTCACCACTCCCTGACATCGAACTGCGCCATCGTCCCATCCAGAAAATGATCTTTCGTCATCGCCGCCTGCCGTTCATTGAAACTTCCGCTTTCGATCCGCAGCTTTCTCTTTCCTATCAGCTTCGCAAGCTTCACATTCTGGTCTCCGAACCCGGACATCTCGGCGGCGGACACACGGCAGGAAGAAGATTCCTCTTCAAAAAGCACCTTTCGGAAACGCGATATATCAAGATCCCTGATCATCTCCCGCAATCTTCTTTCATAAAACCATTCTATTGGAATTTTTCAGGAAATGCAATGGTTTTCAGAATCATATGTCCGGCCATTGCTTTTGTTTGCTGCGCCGTATATAATAATATCGATACGCTTGACGTGGGAGCAAACGGGATATGGAATACATATCTTGCGCCAAAACGACAGGTAAACGGGCATTTCAGACAAGCCGGCCGGCGGCAGAACAAGGGCAGGGAGGAGACCCAGAGATGGCAGTATATAAGATCCTAATCATTGAGGATGATCCCGTGATACGCACGGAACTAAAAAATATGCTCCGTGGAAACGGCTACGACGCGGCAGCGGTATCGGATTTTTCCCAAACGATCCGGGAAGTCAAAGAACAGGCCCCGCATCTCATCCTGCTGGATATCAAGCTCCCCGGTACAGACGGTTTTTCCCTGTGCTCCGAGATCCGCACGTTTTCCGATGTCCCCATCGTTTTCGTGACGAGCCGCAATACGGATATGGACGAACTGAACAGCATCATGCTGGGAGGAGACGCCTACATCACGAAACCGTACAATAGGGCCATCCTGTTGGCCAAAATTGCCTCGCTTCTGAAGCGGGCCTATCCAACCGCTCATCAGGACGTCCTGCCGTATCAGAATACCTGTCTGCATCTGGAAAGCGGCAGGCTCGAATTCAGCGGGCAGCAGGTCGATCTCACCAAAAACGAGCTGAAGATCCTGTATTATCTCTATAAGAACGCGGGGAAGATCTGTTCCCGCAATGACCTGATCGATTTTCTCTGGGATAATCAGCTCTATGTAGACGATAACGCTTTGAGCGTAAACGTCAACCGGATCCGCGACAAGCTGGCCTCAATCGGCCTGCATGATTTCATTAAGACCAAACACCGGCAGGGGTACTTGATATGAACGGGAAATTATACTGGAAACAGAAACTGCCGCTCCTTATTCTGAACGCTGCCGGCATGGCGGCGCTGACCGTTTTCCTCTTGTTGAATGGGATCCACTGCGACAGCCTGATCCTGATCGTATCTGTCTGGGGAGCGGTTTTGGCCGGATATCTGACAGGGACATACTTTCACAGAAAGTCGCAGATGGATAAACTTTTAAGTCTGGCCGAACAGCTCAAAGAACGCTATCTGCTTCCGGAAGTGATGGAGCGTCCCGCCCGGGCCGACGATCAGGTATTTTACCGGCTGCTGAAGCTGTCGGGAAAATCCATGCTGGAGCAGGTCAGCGAGGCCAGACGCGAGCAGGCCGAATACAGGGAATACATCGAACAGTGGATCCATGAGATCAAAACGCCCATCACCGCCATAAAGCTGATCTGTGAAAACCACAGGACGGAATTTTCAAGCGACCTGCTCGTGGAACTTGAACAGATAAACCGCTATACCGAGCAGGCCCTGTTTTATGCCAGAAGCGAACACCCGGAAAAGGATTACCTCGTGCGGGAGATCCGCCTTTTCGATGCGGTCCATCAGGCGATCGCGGAAAACCGGTATCTGCTCCGCCAGTACAACGTGCAGATCGTCTTAACAGAAACGGACGACTGCGTATATTCCGATGAAAAATGGCTGTGCTTTATCCTGAACCAGCTCATTGTCAATGCGGTCAAATACCGCGCGGAATCGCCGCGGATCCGCTTTTTCGCGGAGCAGAACGGAAATGAAGTGTCGCTGTGCATCGCGGACAATGGCGTAGGAATCGCTGACAGCGACCTCCCCCGCATATTTGAAAAGGGCTTCACCGGGGAAAACGGGCGAAGCGCCTCACAGGCCGCGACAGGGATCGGGCTTTATCTGTGCCGGCGCCTGTGCGATAAGCTGGGGATCGGACTGACGGCCATATCCGATGAGGAAACCGTTTTCAAGCTTTCTTTCCATATCAACGATCTCATCCGTCAGGTGCGGGGCTGATACTCTGCACTTCTTTCATTTTTGTTAGAACTTCGTAAGAAAACTCGATACAAACGATCCGGCGGTTCCGTTATACTATCCGTAAAGGGTAATATTCGCAAAGACAATAAGCCGTACAGATCCGGGGATGGGACAGCAGCTGCCTGCAGACGGTTTCCCCGGGTGCTGGATTGACAAAGCAGACGCTTTCGGCCGGGGAAAGCCGCAGGTTTTACGGGATTAGCGCGGCTTATAGGAGGAGCGCAAAGACCGGGGATTAGATACCAGATTTATGGGGCGAAGCCCACGACCAAATCAGCATGGCTTACAGGAGGAGTACAGGCTATGAAAGAAATACTGTGTCTGGAGCATATCCAAAAGTATTACGGTAATCAAGGGAACATCACGAAAGCCATCGACGACATCAGCTTTTCCGTAAGCGTTGGCGAATTCGTCGGCATCATGGGCGCGTCCGGCTCCGGCAAGACGACGCTTTTAAACTGCATCTCCACAATCGATACGGTCAGCGCGGGACATATCTATCTGGACGGAACCGACGTAACGGAAATACAAGATAAGGAACTGGCGCGGTTCCGCAGGGAAAATCTCGGCTTTATCTTTCAGGACTTTAACCTGCTGGACACGCTGACGGTTTCCGAAAATATCGCGCTGGCCCTGACGATCAACCGGGTGCCTGTCTCCCAGAACGAGGGGAAAGTGGCGGAAATAGCCGGTACTCTGGGCATTACGGACATCCTGGACAAGTATCCCTATCAGGTGTCCGGCGGTCAGAAGCAGCGCTGC
>CANQYH010000156.1 GCA_947628025.1 uncultured Lachnospiraceae bacterium
AGGAGAGCTTTGATATATTTCGGCGTGAAGCGCTCCGAAGCGGACGGATGACAAAGGAGGATCTGGATATTCCGGATAATGAACTCCTGGATAAACTTGAGTTGTTATCTGATGGAAAGCTCAAACGTGCCGGTGTGTTATGCTTTTATAGAAATCCGGAAAAAATTATTGGCGGCTGCTATGTGAAAATTGGAAAATTTGAAGGCAGTGAGCTTTTATATCAGGATGAGGTGCATGGTTCTCTGCTCATCATGGCGGATAGAGTGATTGATTTAATCTATTTAAAATATCTGAAAGCAGCAATTTCTTATTACAAAGAGACCAGAGTAGAGACCTATCCGTTTGCACGCGAGGCAGTCAGGGAAGCGGTTTTTAACGCTTTGATTCATTGTAATTGGGCGGATAATGTTCCGGTGCAGATTCGGATAGAAGAGGCCGTCATGTATATCAGCAACAGCAGTCTGCTTCCATTTGGCTGGACTGCGGAAACGCTTTTGGAGACCCATGCTTCAAAGCCATATAATCCGGACATTGCCCGTGTCTTTTACCGGGCGGGATATATTGAAAGCTGGGGTCGCGGCATACAAAAAATTTGTGAGGCTTGTAAGAATCTCGGAGCAGCGCTGCCGGAATATATTGTTCACGGCGAAGACATCATGGTAAAGTTTACCGCATTAGAAAGCGCGAAGGTGACTAGTGGGGTGACTGAAAAGGTGACTGAAAAGGTGACTGAAAAGGTGACTGAAAAACAGGATGAGGTTGAACAAAAAATACTTGATATTTTGAGAAAGATTCCGGATATGACATATGTAGGATTATCAGCAAAATTAAATGTCAGCCGGAAAACAGTTTCGCAGAAAATAAAACAGCTCAAAGAAAAAGGTGTTATTGTCAGAGTTGGTTCGGACAAAAGAGGGCATTGGGAAATAACTGATTTTGACAAATAGTTTTTAAGAATTGAGAAATGACAACACCGCATAAAGCATGACAACAGCATAAACGGTGCGGCGGTAATTGGGAATCCAAAATGTAACGAACCAGGAGCGATGTTATATGCTGTACTTCATGAAACCGTTGCCAGAGGAAAAAATAGATACAACCGAGTGGAGCCCTTTTATTAAAAATCAATGGTTCAGAAATAATTTTATGTATTTTGTTTATTGCTTTCAGGCGATACTGTACCTGGCCTCAATTATATTTGGCGCATGGCGATTTTCAAACTTCTTAATTAAAATTGGTTTGTTTATTTTCACATTTGCCGTTCACGAATTGCTGCATCTATTTGTTATATACAAAGCCGGCGATATAAGTATTACCTATTCGGGCGTATTTTTTTGGATTACAAGCGGTGCAATTCTTAGCAAATTTCGCTTTTTTGTTTTTATGGTTCTGCCTTTTATTGGTTTGACGGTGCTTCCGGCAGCAGTATCTGTTTTTACATCGGGAGAAGCAAAAAGTTTTGTAATCTATGTTGCGTGGATCAATTCAATTATCGCAGGCTCTGATATAATAAACTCTGTGCTGATAGCCGCAAAACCAAATAGCTCTTTATTTTATAGAGGTTATTATAAGACGAATTCTAAGTTTGTTGGAGAGTAGAAAACGTGTAGAATGGTGAAACCGGATTGTTTATAATGGGCTCAGAACATTCCACCATTGTGAGGGCGCGCGGGTCAGGATAAGGGCCGGAAAAAGTGAGAACCGGAAATTGTGGGGAATGAAAAATTGTGAGGACGAAAAAATGGAAAAACGCCTGATTATTTTTACGGACAGCGGCGATACGATCATTGACGAGGGCACGGAGGTGCGCGACGAGCGGGGAATCGTGGTTTACGCGGAGCTGATTCCCGGCGCGGGAGAAACGCTTCGGGCGCTTTACGATGCGGGGTACCAGATCGCGATGGTGGCGGACGGCGAGGAGCAGTCCTTTACCAATGTATACAACGAGAACGGTCTGGGAGATTGTTTCCGTACGAGGACGATTTCGGAGATCGTCGGCATCCAGAAACCGTCGGAGCGGATGTTTCAGGACGCCATGGATCAGAACGGGCTGACGGCGGCGGATAAGTGCCGTATTATCATGGTGGGCAATAATCTCCGCAAGGATATAGCGGGAGCGAACCGGTTTGGGCTTACATCCGTTTTGTTGGACTGGTCGCCGCGCTATGACATGGTTCCGCGGAGCGTGGAGGAACGGCCGGATTATATCATACATGAGCCGGTCGGGCTGCTGGAGCTGGCAGAACGGCTGGAGCGCCGGTTGGAGGACGGTTCACTGCTTTCTGAAAATAAATGAACTTCAGTGTTCGCGGCAGACGATACGGAAGAGCATGAGATACGGAAAAGCACGAGATACGGAAGAGCATGAAATACGGAAGAGCATGAAATACGGAAGAGCATGAAATACGGAAGAACATGAGATGCGGAAGAGCATGAGATACGGAAGAGCATGAGATACGGAAGAGCATAAAATACGGAAGAGCATGAGATGCGGACGGCCGGTCGGAATACGGCGGGCGCTGCGTGAGAAGCCGCGGATCGAAGAACGGGAGAGGAAACGAATGAAACGGTACTGGCAATATTTGGTCGATTCCACGGAAAAGAGGGTCGAGGTGTTTTTAAAAACGCAGGTCAATGATTCCGCCAGAGCGGATCGGGGACGCATGGACAGCGACGTGGTGGAGGGAAAGCCCACTATTTATGTGCTTACGGACGCGCTGTGCCTGTATTTTTCCAGGGAGAGCAATTATTATAAGAACGCGGAGCTTTGGAATGCGGTGGAGCGCGGCGTGTCTTTCGTGGAACGGTGGCAGAGGCCGGACGGCAGTCTGGATTATCCTACCTGCAATTTTTATTCCGCGCCGGACACGGCGTTTTGCTTCCGCCGTCTCTATGGGGCGCGGGAGATCCTGCGGAAATACGGGACCACGGCGGAAGAAAAGGCGATGGAGCGGCGGTACCTGCGGCTGCTTCTGCGCTGTATCCCGATCCTGGTCTGCGGTGGCTTCCATACGCCGAACCACCGATGGGCGGTGCTGTCGGCCCTGCTGTGTATGGAAAAACTGGTCGAGGAAAATGGGGAGCTGGCGCTAGCGGAGGCGGATTTTTCGGGCTGCAATTTCCGGAGAGAGGCTGGAGTTTCTTTGCGGGGAACCGAGCGGGAGGCAGAGGCGGCTTCTCTGTCGGGAAGCGGACGGGAGGCAGATGTAGCTTTCTTGCAGGAAACTAGGCGAGAGGCAGAGGCAGTTCCCTTGCAGGGAACCGGGCGAGAGGCAGCGGTGGTTTCCCTGTCGGAAACTAGGCGAGAAACAGCGGCAGTTTCCTTGCCGGACGGGGAAAACACGGCGGGCGGGAGTATGCCGGAGCGGGACACGGGAGCCGAGTCGAAACAGGTCCTTTCTGCGGCGGAGCTTCTGGAGCGGATCCGGAACCGGGCGGAACAGTACCTGGCGGAAGGAATTGACGGGGACGCGGATGGGGAATATGCGGAACGTTCTACCGGCAATTACAACGCCGTTGTGGATAAATGCCTGGTCACGGCTTATGAGATGACGGGCAACGAGACGTATTTGGGTTATGTAGAGCGGAACCTGGATATGATGCTGTACTATTTCGACGGGGACGATACGGTCTTCACGCAGAATTCCACGCGGCAGGATCAGGGCAAGGCGATGTATCCGGACCCGTATTTTTATCTGTATACGTATATGGCGGCGCATTTGAGTAGCCGCGGGGCGGGAAGCGCGGAATCATGCCGGGAGGCGGCGCAGGAGAACGAGGAATCCGTCAGCGACAGTGTGACAGGGAGTACGGAATCCGTCAGTGAGCCTGCATCAGAGAACATGGAATCCGTCATTGGCAGTGTGTCAGGGAGCACAGAATCCGTCAGTGAGTTTGCATCAGAGAACTTAGGTCCCGTCAGTGGTAGTGTGGCAAAGAACGTGGAATCCGACGGTGAGATTGCGGCAGAACGCGAGAAATTCTGCCAGAGCAGTATGTCGAAACGTACAGAATTCAGCTGTGGCAGTGCGTTAGAAAGCACGGAATCCGTCAGTGAGCCTGCGTCAGATCGCGAGTCTTCCGGCCGCAGTAGCGTGGAAAAGATAGCGAAGTCTTCCGTCTGTAAAATTGCGTCAGAGTGCACGGCCTCTTGCCGGACTGCCGCCGCAGACCGGTTCGACGCGGCGGCCCACAAGATCATTCGGGACTGCGCGGCGCGGGGGGATGTGGCGCCGGACTGCATGTATATTTTTATGATGTACGACTGGCTGAAAGATTATACGTTCCGGGGATATGGCTTTTTGGAATCCTACCGCCGGTATTTTCCCGGATCGCAGGTGCTGCGGGTGAAGAAGCCGGCTTATGTCTGCAGCGTACTCAATCAGAAAGCCAGGTTTCTTTTCGTGAAGTTCGGGGAGCTGCAGGTGGGCGTGCGGATCGGGGAAGCGTACTGCGATGTGCGGTATTTTCAGCCGCAGCAGATGGAGACCTGGGAGGATGGCTGTGTACTGCGCGCCGTGGCCAGAGGCTGGTACTATCAGCCATGGGATGCGGCCCCGAAAACCTCCGACTGGTGGGCCATGGATCACAGCAGGCGGGAGCGTATCATTACCAGCCAGCTGGAGCTGACGGTGACGGTGAAAGAATGGGAACGCGGCGTCGAGGTTACGGTAAAATCGGAGGGGCTGTCCGGTCTGCCGCTGCGAGTGGAGCTGATGGTTCCCGCCCAGAGCGAGCTGGAAACCGATTCGGTGCGGCTGACGGCCCGGGCGGGGGAGAGCCTGATCCTGCGGGACGGTTATCTGCATCTTTATAGCGGCGGCCGGAAGATAAAGATTGGACCGGGATACGGGACACATTCTTTCAAGGGGCATTATTCCGGGGAAGAGAAGAACGAGGCCGGCTACAGCATTTTCCTGAACGACTATACGCCGTATGAGAGGACGTTCTGTATCGTGGAGGAGACGTAAAGGTTTTTGCAGGGCATGGTCTTTGTTTATGAGATCGGTAAGTGCGTCAACCTTGCATAAAGCATGACGGGTTTACAGTTCTGCATAGGTTACATTTCGTTACGAAGTTATGAAATAATGATAGGGACAGCCCCGCATAAAGCATGACAACAACCTCAGCGGTGCGGCGGTCATCGGAAATCCAAAACTGGATTTTGTATAGGTGGGATAATGATTTCTTTACAACAATATTTGCTTGACTCTTGCGGAACCATAAGTATTCCGTATTGGAAGTATAAAAGCATAGCTGTACCCCAAAATGTGAAAATCGTCCATCAAAGAGAGATGACAGACGATTTGCTCCTTGATTACAAGGATGAACCATACTTTCGGTTATATCACGATTTGAAAAATATCAGGCAAATGACGGTACAAGAGGTTGAAATAGTCTCAAGCGGAGTTTCGGTATCTGAATTTGTTCAGCTTATCAATAGAAGCTATACGGATCTAAGCGTTACCACTGAACAAATGGAGAGTTACCGGCATACTCCCGTCTACTGCCCTGACTTGTGGATTTTACTGAAAGAGAGAAACACGTAGGCTATCCTTGCGGGCGGCATAGCGGATTATGATGAAGAAGCCGGCTTTTGGCATATTTTTAACCTGCCGCTGCCGCGAAATCTCTTGACATTCCCGCGGCTGCGGGGTATGATGGGGAAGATAAAGGTTGAGACGGAGAGGAGTACATCCGAGACCCTGACAGAGAGGACCGCCCGGCGGGTGGAAGACGGTCCGAGAAAGTGCGGATGGAAGGTCGCTCCGGAACCGAGACGGGGAACCGAGGGGAGCGTTCGGAGGTTTGACGGTGCGGGCGGCCGGGAACGGCGGCAGCAGCGGAGAGGGACGGTCCGGCACAGTAACCGTTTACGCGCGGCCTGCGTTAAAGGGCCATGGAGATGTGAGGCGGCGGCTGCGGTTAGAACGCGCGCCGGCAGTCCGCAGGGAGATGGTTTCCCGCGCGGCGGAACGCTTCACGAACAAAGGTGGTACCGCGATGGATTCGCCCTTTGCATACGGAGGTGTGCAGAGGGCTTTTTTACGGGGAGCGTTACCGGAGGTGGAGCGGACGGGCGATCCGCAGGACGCGCGCAGAGGGGGTGATCAGGTGCAGGCAAAAGGGACGAAACGGAAACAGGAGACCAGCTGCGAAAGCTGCGCCAATCTGGTCTATGACGAGGAGTATGAGGAGTATGTCTGCGATATCGACATGGACGAGGACGACTACGGCCGCCTCATGACGGACCATTCTTTTCAGTGCCCCTATTACCGCAACGGCGACGAGTACGCGGTGGTGCGGCACCAGATGTAGGAACGGCAGCCGGGTGAAAAATTTTATTTAAATATAGCAGGAGGATTTTCATGAAAGAACTGGAAAAAAACTATAATCCCTCGCAGATCGAGGGAGCGATCTATGATCGCTGGATGAGCCGCGGGTATTTTAAGGCGAAGCCCAATCCGGACAAGAAACCGTTTACGATCGTGATGCCGCCGCCCAATATCACGGGCCAGCTGCATATGGGCCATGCTCTGGACAATACGATGCAGGACATCATCATCCGCTACCGCCGGATGCAGGGCTATGAGGCGCTGTGGCAGCCCGGCACGGACCACGCGGCCATCGCGACGGAAGTAAAAGTGATCGAGAACCTGAAAGCCCAGGGGATCGAGAAAGAGGACCTGGGACGCGAGGGTTTCCTGGAGAAATGCTGGGACTGGCGGAAAGAGTACGGCGGCCGGATCATTAATCAGCTTCACAAGATGGGCTCTTCCGCCGATTGGGACCGGGAACGCTTCACCATGGACGAGGGCTGTTCGGAAGCGGTGCTGGAGGTGTTTACACGCCTATATGAAAAAGGTTACATTTATAAAGGTTCCCGCATCATCAACTGGTGCCCGGTGTGCCAGACTTCCATTTCCGACGCGGAGGTACTGCATGAGGAGCAGGAGGGCCATTTCTGGCATATCAATTACCCGATCGTGGGCGAGGAGGGCCGCTTCGTGGAGATCGCGACGACCCGTCCGGAGACGCTTCTGGGCGATACGGCCGTGGCGGTGAACCCGGACGACGAGCGGTACCAGGATCTGGTCGGGAAAATGCTGGAGCTGCCCCTGACCGGACGCCAGATCCCGGTGATCGCCGACGCCTATGTGGATAAAGAATTCGGGACCGGCTGCGTGAAGATCACCCCGGCCCACGATCCCAACGATTTCGAGGTGGGCAAACGGCACGGCCTGGCGGAGATCAACATCATGAACGACGACGCCACGATCCGCCTGCCGGGCAGCAAATATGACGGGATGGACCGCTATGAGGCCCGTAAGGCGATGGTGGCGGATCTTGACGCCCTGGGGCTTCTGGTGAAGGTGGTTCCCCACACCCACGCGGTCGGCACTCACGACCGTTGCGGCACCACGGTGGAGCCGATGATCAAGCCTCAGTGGTTCGTGAAGATGTCGGAAATGATCAAGCCCGCGGCGGAGGCCGTGAAGAACG
>CANQYH010000157.1 GCA_947628025.1 uncultured Lachnospiraceae bacterium
TGGTGAATTTATTAATGTCGTCTACTATAAAAAAGGAGGCAGTAAGATGGACGGTTACCGGATCCAGGGGAAAGGTCCCGTGGATTACGCAAAGGACGCCTGCGATACGATGATGCGCAGGTTCGAAGCGGCGCAGCTTCCCCCGAAAGGCCATTTCCATTATCACCAGGGCGTGTTTTTGTCGGGAGTGATGAAAACCTATGAGCTGACCGGGGAGGAGAAATATTTTCAATACTGCAGGGACTGGGTGGATTCGATCGTCGGGCCGGACGGGATGATCCGGCAGTTCGATCCGGGACAGCTGGACGATATCCAGCCGGGGATCCTGCTCTATCCGCTCTATAAGAGGACCGGGGACGAGCGTTACCGTACCGCGATCCTGACGCTGGCGAGCATCCTGTGGAATTTTCCGCGGACGGAAGAGGGCGGCTACTGGCATAAGGTCGGCTGCGCCCACCAGATGTGGCTGGACGGCCTCTATATGGGCGGCCCTATCGGCGCGCAGTTCGGCAGGGATTTCGGTCATCCGGAGTTTTTTGACCGGGTGGCGTTCCAGGCGCTTTTGATGGAGCAGAAGACTAGGGATGAGAAGACGGGGCTTTTGTACCACGGCTGGGATTCCCTGAAGAGCCAGGAATGGGCGGATCCGGTGACCGGCCGCGCGCCGGAGTTCTGGGGCCGGGCCATGGGCTGGGTGCCGGTGGCGCTTCTGGATGATCTGGACTTTTTCCCGGAGGACCATAAGGACCGGCCGGAGCTGATCCGCATGGCGGCGGATCTTTTGAAATCGCTGTGTCCGTGGCAGGGCGAGGATGGGCTGTGGTACCAGGTGGTCAATAAGCCGTCCGAGCCGGGCAACTGGCCGGAATCCTCCTGTACCTGCCTTTACGGCGCGGCCATCTGCAAAGCCGTGCGGCTGGGGTACCTGGATACGTCCTATCTGGACTGCGCCCGCAGAGCCTACGAGGGCATCATCCGGCGCTTGAAGTGGGATGAGAACGGGATCGTGGTGGACAATATCTGCATCGGGACCGGTATCGGCGATTATGAATTTTACTGCCGGCGGCCCACCAGCGTCAACGATCTCCACGGCATGGGCGCGTTCCTGATCCTGCTTTCGGAGACGGAGAAGCTGGCGCGGGCGGGATTCTGAACCATAAACCGCAAAAGGATGAGGAATCTTCAATCAACAGCCGGGGAGAATGGGCAGTGTTCGTAAAACAGTAACCATGAAATGAACGGCAACCGCCGTACAGGATCGGTTAAAAATCAAACTGTTTTACGGAGGAAACACCATGAAAGGACTAAAATCTTGTGAGTTCAATATCGACAGCGGCTGCGTGGAGATTTGCTTTTCCGATGGGTCAATGCTCGCCATCGACTGTGCTCTGGATTACGCTAAACTGTTCTCGGCGGAGAGCTGGATGGATACCTGAAACGGGTCCGGGCCATACAGCGGCATCGGCTGGGAGTCCTGAAAATGTAGAAGCGCCCGCCTCGGTCAGACGGAAATGTTTGGCTGAGGCGGGCTTTTCCTGTTTATTTGAGCGTATGCGCTTTTTCGATAGCTGGACGGAGAATATGGCGTTAACCACCAAAGACGGGTATCCAGAACGGCTGACAGGTAAACGGGCCTATGGTGTGAGAGCATGTTTCGAGGCCGGTAGATGATACTTGACATTAAGAAGTTTATGGAATATAGTGATTTTTATAATAAACAGGAGGAAATGTTGTGAAATCATTTGCAGCTATACATTTGCAGAAGAGGAATCTGAGAGGCTTTGTGATACTGGTCTTGCTGCTTGCGGTGACCGTTTGTGGAACTGGCTGTCATGCAAAAGAGAAAAAACTGACGGAGCAGTTGTCGCTGGGAAACAGTTATTTCCTGGAGACGGACTATGAGAGCGCCATTGCAGCCTACAATCAGGCCATTGCACTGGATCCGAAGTGCGTAGAAGCGTACATCGGCTTGGCGAATGTGTACGTGGCCATGGATGATTATGAAAACGCGATGGCGGTGTTGACGCGCGGCCAGGGAGAAGTGAATGCGGAGGAGCTGCAGGAGAAGAGCGCGGAGGTTCAGAGGATGACCGACGAATCTGCCGCCGCGGAAACGATGGGGGCGGAGACGACCGGCGATGGTCAGATCACGGCGAAGCCGGAGGAGCCTCGGACGGAGGAGAAAACGGCTGAAGGCGAGGCAACAGCAGAAAAAACACCCGCTGCTGCGGTAAACAGTACGCAGGGCTTTGTTTCCTGGGCTGACGCAGAATTGGAAGACCGTGTGATGGACTGGAAAGACGTGAATTTGAAAGCGGCAATGCGTGAAATCACGGGCATCAGCGACAGGGATATTATGTTGAGCGATGTGTGGGAGATGACGGAACTAAGTTTACGTGAGAAGCAGATCAGCGAAATAAGTGCGCTGTCGGGCCTGACGAATCTGACGTGTTTGGACTTGGGGAGTAACCAGATCAGTGATATAAGTACGCTGTCGGGCCTGATGAATCTGACAAGGCTGAGCTTGAATTATAACCAGATCAGTGATATAAGTGTGCTGTCCGGTCTGAGAAATCTGACGTATTTGAGGCTGGAGAGCAACCAGATCAGCGAAATAAGTGCGCTGTCGGGCCTGATGAATTTGACGGAACTGGATTTGAGTTATAACTGGCAGATCAGTGAAATAAGTGTACTGTCCGGTCTGACGAATCTGACGGCTTTGGATCTGAGGTATAACCAGATCAGTGACATAAGTGCGCTGTCGGGCTTGACGAATCTGACGTGTTTGAACTTGGGGGCTAACCAGATCAGTGAAATAAGTACGCTGTCGAGCCTGACGAATCTGACGAGGTTGAGCTTGGATTATAACCAGATCAGTGACATAAGTGCGCTGTCGGGTCTGACGAATCTGACGAATTTGTATCTGGGGACTAACCAGATCAGCGAAATAAGTGCGCTGTCGGGCCTGACGAATCTGACGAATTTAGTGCTGCGGGATAACCGGATCAGAGAAATAAGAGCGCTGTCCGGTTTGACGAATCTGATATATTTGTATCTGGGGGATAACCCGATCAGCGACATAAGCGCGCTGTCGGGTCTGACGAATCTGACGTTTTTGGAGTTGGAGCATGCCCAGATCAGTGACATAAGCGTACTGTCCGGTCTGACGAATCTGACAACTTTGGATCTGAGGTATAACCAGATCAGTGATATAAGTGCGCTGTCCGGTCTGACGAATCTGACGGAATTGTGGCTGGCGGGTAACCAGATCAGTGATTATTCTCCGGTAGAATTTGTCGGTGGCGGTCTATATCGATAGAGCGATTTATTAAGAGTCCAGATTCGATAAAGTGTGGGAATACATTCGTGGCGAGGAAAGATTGCAGCTGATTGTAAGATCATTATCGATTAGCAGTCAGTATAAAACGCATAGACAAAACTCTGATATGGAAAGCGTACCTGAAAGAGTGGTACTAAAGCCAGAAAGACAGTGACTTTTTGATAGTTTAGACGGCAAAACCGATAAACGTATGGATGTGTTTAGACATAATTGAAAAGAGCCGGAGGAAACATCCCGGTTTTTATATCTATTCTAATAAAGAGGACAAGGAGGACATTGCCATGAGCAGTTTGAAAAACATTTATACCTGTTTCCCGGGAGGGAAGCACAAGGTCCTGACCATGAGCTACGACGACGGCCGCGATTACGACAAGCGCCTGATCGAGATCTTCAACCGTTACGGCATCAAGGGGACCTTTCATATCAATTCCGGCCTGGCCAGCGAGCAGCGCTATCCCGGCGAATCCCGCATCTCGCTGGATGAGATCGCCGAGGTCTACCGGGGCCATGAGGTCTCCTGCCACACGGTTTTCCATCCGACCATCGCGCGCAGTCCCATCGAGCAGGTGGCGCTGCAGGTGCTGGAGGACCGCCGGGCTTTGGAGCGGGCCGCCGGGTATCCGGTGCGGGGCCTGTCCTATCCCAACGGTTCCTATTCGAAAGAGATCGTGGAGCTTCTGCCGAAGCTGGGCATCGAATACAGCCGCGTCGTAGGCGACACCCACGATTTCGGGATACCGGAGAATTTCCTTTTATGGAAATCCACCTGCCACCACAACCATAACCTGCTGGAGGACGGCAAGCGGTTCATCGCGCTCAATAAGACCCAGTACCTCTATATGATGTATGTCTGGGGCCACAGCTTTGAGTTCCCCAGGGATAATAACTGGGAGCTGATGGAGGAATTCTGCAGCATGGTTTCCGGGCGGGACGACACCTGGTACGCCACCAATATCCAGATCGTGGACTACATGAAAGCCGCGAAGAACCTGAAATTTACGATCGATGCGGACCGGGTCTACAATCCCAGCTTTTCGAGCGTCTGGATCGAAGTGGACAAAAAGATCGTCGAGATTCCCGGCGGCGCGGCCGTGGAGATCTGAATGGTGCAGGAGGACCGCCGCCATGCAGAAAGTGCCGGGTGCCGGCGGCCGCAAGGCGGCGGTTTTCTTTGAAAAAGCGAGAGAAAACGGAAAACGTCCGATCTTCGGAATACGTGACGGTAAAAAAAGCTAAATATTGACAAAAAATTAACGAAAATGCTTGACAGAAATCGCGGGATATGGTATAGTATAGACAACGCAAGAGAAGCGGTCCGGCGGTCAAGCCGGGCAGGCGACGTCAGGACAATAGAGAAACGATCCGCATCTGTGTGGGAGAATGCGAGACTTTTATTGGAGCCAGGATGGCCTCAGTAAAGGTCTTTTTGTCTTACCAGGGGCGAAGCGCCGCAGGAGAAGCGCTTTACCCGGAGATCTGCACAGACGGATGGGGTCCTGCGGAGTACGGGGGCTCTTGCGAAAGGCGCTTTGTGAAGCGGGCGGGGATCCATGGCATGCCGGTCCCGGCGGCGGTGCGAAGCGGACGTTTCGGCGCGGACCCTGCGCGCGGAGCGGGAACCATGTGCGACTATAAACAGAAAGGTGAGAGACGTATGGAGACTTACAATCCGGATTTTGAACAGAAGCAAAAACAGCTGATGCGGACGGCCCGCCGCATTGTTCTGGCGATCGCGGCGGCGGTGATCGTCGCGGTATTTGGGTTCGGCTCCTTTTACAACATTGAGGAGCAGGAGCAGGCGGTGCTGACGACCTTTGGCGTGGCCAGGAGCGTGACGGAACCGGGACTTCATTTTAAGATACCGCTGATTCAGAAAGTGCAGAAAGTGAATACGACGATCCAGGGCTTCGCCATCGGCTACGATCCCAATAACAATGAAAGCAACGAGGACGATTCCCTGATGATCACCAGCGATTATAATTTCGTCAACGTGGACTTCTTCATCGAGTACAAGGTGGCGGATCCGGTGAAAGCGGTCTACGCGTCGGAGGACCCGGTGCTGATCCTGCAGAATATCAGCCGGAGCTGCATCCGCGGCGTGATCGGCAGCTATGAGGTGGACGCGGTGCTGACGACCGGCAAGAATGAGATCCAGGCCAAGATCAAGGAGCAGATCACCCAGAAGCTGGAACTGCACGACGTGGGCCTGCAGGTGGTCAATGTGACGATCCAGGATTCGGAACCGCCGACCACCGAGGTCATGGAAGCGTTTAAGGCGGTGGAGACCGCGCGGCAGGGCAAGGAGACCGCCATCAACGACGCCAATAAGTACCGCAACGAGAAGCTGCCGGCGGCCGAGGCCCAGATCGACAAGATCAAGCAGGAGGCCGAGGCCCAGAAGACGGAGCGGATTAACGAGGCCAACGCCGAGGTGGCAAAATTCAACGCCATGTACGAGGAGTACGTAAAGAATCCGGAGGTGACCAAGCGCAGGATGTTCTACGAAGCGATGGAGGACGTGCTGCCGCGAATGAAAGTCATCATCGACGGAACCGGCAGTATAGAAACGATCCTGCCGCTGGACAGCTTTACGGAGAATACGTCCGGAAACGGCGCTTCGGCAGGCAGTCCGGCGGGCAGCGCGCAGACGTCCGGTACGGATGACGGCTCGGAGATCATTTCGTGACGCGCTCCGGTCCGGAAACGCACAGGCAGAGGGCGTGCGGTATGATAAGGCAATGGGATGCGGCAGAGGAGGGAGAGACATGAGCGGAACGATCCTGGGATTTATTATATGGACGGCGGTCGGCGCGGTCCTGATCCTGGCGGGCGTCTGCGCCTGGTTCTCACGGAGACCATCGGGCTTCTGGGCCAACGCGGAGATGTTTGAGGTAAGCGATATCCGGGGCTATAACCGGGCCATGGCAAAGCTGTGGTGGGGGTTTGGGATCGCGTTCATCCTGCTGGGGCTCCCGCTTCTGGCGGGGCAGAATTCGGCGCTGATCCTGCTTTCCTGCGGGGGCGTCATGGTCGAGGTGATCGTGACGATGGCCGTATATACGCTGGGCATCGAGAAGAAGTACCGGAAGCGGTAAGCGCTGTGAAGACCCGGAACGGGCGGACCGCAGGGACCGCGGAGTCCGGGATATCGGATGAGGCTTTGTTCGGAATTCTATGAATGATAGAAGAAAGGAAAACGGATATGAAGAAGACATTTTTAAAGATCGCGGCAGTTGTGATCCTTTTGGCGGCAGTCATCGGGCTGAATGGTTCCATCGTCGTGACCCGGGAGAATGAATATAAACTGATCCGCCAGTTCGGGCGCGTGGAGCGGATCATCGACCAGGCGGGAATCTCGTTCAAGGTTCCGTTCGTGCAGACGGCGGACACATTGCCGAGGGAGATCCTGATCTACGATCTGGCGCCGTCGGACGTGATCACGATGGACAAAAAGACCATGCTGACCGACAGCTACGTGCTTTGGCGGATCACGGACCCGCTGAAATTCGCGCAGACGCTGAATTCCTCGATCACCAACGCGGAGCGCAGGATTGACGCCGTGGTCTATAACTCCATCAAGAACGTGATCAGCAGCCTGAGCCAGAACGACGTGATCAGCGGCCGCGACGGGGAACTGGCGGAGGCGATCATGAACAACATCGGCAGCAGCGTGGACCAGTATGGCATCCGGCTTCTGGCGGTGGAGACGAAGAAGCTGGATCTGCCTGCGGACAACAAGGAGGCGGTCTATGAGCGGATGATCTCCGAGCGCGACAAGATCGCGGCGACATTTACGGCGGAGGGCAAGTCGGAGGCCCAGGTCATCCGCAACACCACGGATCGCGAGATCGCCATCAGCATCTCCAATGCGGAGGCGGAAGCGGCCGCGATCACGGCGGAGGGCGAGGCCGAGTACATGCGTATTCTGGCGGCGGCCTACAATACGCCGGAGCGGGCGGAGTTTTACGCTTTCACCCGGTCCCTCGACGCGGCCAGGGCGTCCCTGACCGGC
>CANQYH010000158.1 GCA_947628025.1 uncultured Lachnospiraceae bacterium
GTCCAGCTCCGCAAGGTCCGCAGCACATGCGGCCAGTTGCCGTTGTGGAAGCGGAGGCCGCCCAGGCTGAGCTGGAAACATCCCTGCTGTACGAAAGAGACCCTCTCCGCATCGTAATAATCCGGCAGCCGGGGCTCCATCCGGAAACAGGCGAAATACGCAAACAGAAGCATCAGCGGACCGACCAGAAATACCGTGGCCGACAGCTCCTCCGCCGGGACCCCGCCAAGCAGCAAAAGCGCCGTCTCCGCCAGCCAGACCGCCGCGCAGCACCAAAAGCGCCGCGTCCATGCTTTCCGTTCCTCCGACTGCCGCGCCTGCTCCGCCGCCGACATTCCCACGGAATAGGTCACCAGTTCCTCCACCTCCCGGATATCCAGCCGCGTATCCTTGGTCATCCGTTCTCCCCGCAAAAGCTCCGTCACCGTCACTCCCAAGATCTCCGACAATGGCAACAGCAGGGAGACGTTGGGCATACTCAGGCCCCTCTCCCATTTGCTCACGGCCTTGTCCGAGACAAACAACCGCTCCGCCAGTTCTTTCTGGGTCATCCCCTTTTCTTTCCGCAGCTTCGCGATCAGCGCGCCGAACCGTTCCTTTTCATTTTCGTACATCACCGGCACCTCCTTCGGTCCCAGTTTAGCGCAAACAACCCGGTTTCCTCAACCGACTGCCGGTAGAATCGCCCGATTTTCCTGCAAAATGTCAAACGATCCGGCCATGTGCGCGCCGTCAGACGTCCATAACTCCGCCCGGCCGCTGTATGCTCAAGCTTCCGCTTCCTGCCCAGCCTTATCCGCCACGTCGACGCCAAAACGATCCGCTCGGCCACGCACTGTCAGACGCCCGGTTTCTCTGCACGGCCGCCGTCTGCCTGCGCTTCCGCTTCCCGCCGGGGCTATTCCGCCATCTCACCGCCAAACGATCCGCCCGGCCGCGCACTGTCAGACACCCGGGTTCTCTGCACGGCCGCCGTCTGCCTGCGCTTCCGCTTCCCGCCGGGGCTATTCCGCCGTCTCGCCGCCAAACGATCCGCCCGGCCGCACACCGTCAGATCTTTCCGCCGCTTCCCGCGCGATCTTTTCCAGCGAATCCTCCCGTGCCAGCCTGCGTGCCTCGCGGAAAAATTCCGAGAACCGGGTCTGCTCCTCGCCGTAGACCAGGTTCAACTCGTACTCCAGCGGGAGCCAGGTGGAGATATCCGCCTCGTTGTGCTGGATCACCGCCTCCAGCTTGTCCAGCGCCTTGTAGATCCGGGCTTCCTCCGTCTCCATGGCGTCCATCTCCGCAAACAGCGCCCTCACCCGCCCGCGGTACGACTCCGGCAGGGACTCCACCCATGCGGACACCCGGCGGCTTTCCTCCGCCTCGTCGGCCGCGGTTTTCTCAAACGCAGGGATATCGCCGGTGAACGCCTCGCCCATATCGTGGAACAGGCACAGTTCCATAACCTTCTCCATATCCGCCTGCGGGAACTCGTCCCGGCAGAAATACGCCATCATCAGCAGATGGTACGTATGCTCCGCCACGCTCTCGTGCCGTCCCGCGGCGGTCCACGAATGGCGGGTCATGTCCTTGAGCCGTCCCGTCGTGCGCATGATATCGATCCATGTTCTCGCGTCCAATCCTTTGCGCCCTCTTTCTTATTTTATATCGAATGTAATGTGTCCCGGACCGCTTTCTCCGCCCGCCCGAAGAAGAAAAATCCGACCGCAAACAGCACGGCCAGCATCCCCACGCCGCTGGACGGGTTCTGGGTCAGCTGCGTCATAAGACCCACCAGCGCGGTACCCAGGAAAGCCGCGCCCTTGCCGCAGATATCGAAGATCCCGAAAAACTCCCCGGACTTCTCCGGCGGTATGATCTTGGCGAAATAAGAGCGGGACAGGGCCTGGATACCGCCCTGGAACATCCCGACGCAGACCGCCAGGAACCAGAATTCCCACTGCTTGTCCAGCTGGATCGCAAACAGCGCGATCAGGAAATAGCAGAAAATGCACAGCTTAATCAGCGCCGTGTTCCGGTAACGCTTCGCCGCCCAGCCGAACAGCAGCGCAAACGGGAACGCCACGATCTGCGTCACCAAAAGCGCCAGCAAAAGCCCCGCCGTATCCAGCCCGATGGCGCTGCCGTAAGCCGTCGCCATGTCGATGATCGTATAGACGCCGTCGATGTAGAAAAAGAACGCCAACAAAAACAGGAGGATCTGCTTATGTCCGCGGATATCCTTAAACACCCTGGCCAGCCGCGCGAAGCTCTCGCGGACGACGTGCTCCTGCTTCTTCACGCCATGCCGCTGCCGGTAAGACCGCAGCAAGGGGATCGTCACGCAGAACCACCAGCCCGCGTTGAGGAAAAATGCGATCGCCATGGCCGCGGACATGCTGATGCCGATGGTCTCGTTGCCCAGAACGAACAGCAGGCTAATGACAAACGGGATGCAGCTGCCGATATAGCCCCAGGCGTATCCGTGGGAGGACACCTGGTCCATCCGCTCCGGCTCCGTCACATCCGAAAGCATCGAGTCGTAAAACACCAGGCTGGAAGCGTAGCCGACGCGGGCGATCACGAAGATCGCCAGGAACACGATCCACGGGACCGGCAGCGACAGCGCGGCGCAGCCGATGACCCCTGTCATCATGCAGATCGTAAAGATCGGTTTCTTATAGCCGTCCGTATCGGCGATCGTGCCAAACACCGGACCGATCACCGCCACGATCAGCGTGGAGACAGAGATCGCGTAGCCCCAGTAGGCCATGGCGTCCGCCTCCGACAGCCCGCCCTGCTCCGCCAGATAATTGAAATAGATCGGCAGGATCGTAGCCACCAGCAGCGTAAAGGCGGAATTGCCCACGTCGTACCATACCCAGTATTTTTCCAGTTTCGTCAGCTTTGTTTTACCCATCGTTTTTCCTCCTTCTCCGTACTTGCTTACCCCGGCGCCCCTCTGTATACAGCGCGCCCGTTCCCCGTTTCTGCCTGTCCTGCCGGTCCGCTCTTTGGCGGTCTGCTTTTGCCCCAAAAAACAGATCCCATTTCCGCTACAAGCGTGGGCCCGCATGGAATCATTGATTCTATCTTAACATAGATTCCTATAAAAGAACAGCAAAATTAAAACTATTCCTTTTCAAATCCGCTTCTTTCATGTATAATGAGGAAGTATGCCGCGGCGCCGGACCAGACGCCGCTTCAGGAGGAAAGACGCCCATGGCAGCATTTTTCGTCTACGCCAAACAGATATTTGATAAATACAAAAAAGACGAGGTGACGGTGTACGCCGCCCAGGCCTCCTTTTTTATCGTGATCGCATTTTTCCCGTTTATCATGCTGCTGCTGACGCTGATCCAGCTGATTCCCGCCATCCAGAAATCGGATCTGCTGGAACTGATGGTGACGATCATGCCTGACATGCTGGATTCGCTGGTGGTCGGGATCATCGACGACCTCTACACCAAATCGCCGGCCACGATCATCTCCATCTCCGCCATCGCCGCGCTCTGGTCCGCCTCCCGCGGGATGCAAAGCATCGAGCGCGGACTGAACCGGGTCTACGAGACGCCCCAGAAACGGGGATTTCTCATCGGAAGGCTGGTCAGCTCCGGCTACACGGTCTTCTTTATCGTGGCCTGCATCGGAAGCCTCCTGCTTCTGGTCCTGGGCAGCAACCTTAACCGCTTCACCCAGAAATGGTTCCCGCGGCTCTCCGATTTCGCCAGCCTGCTCTACAGCCTGCGTTCCTTTCTCCTTCTGTTTCTGCTGGTGATCATCTTCAGCGGGCTCTATACCTGGCTTCCCCTGCGCCGCCACAGCCTGAAGAGCCAGATGCCGGGCGCATTGTTTTCCACGCTGGGGTGGATCGTTTTTTCGGCACTGTTCTCCGTTTATTTCAATAATTTCAGCAACTATTCCTATATGTACGGCAGCCTGACCGCCGTGGTCATGCTGATGCTCTGGCTCTATATCTGCATCTGCATCCTGCTGATCGGCGCGGAGATCAATTTTTTCATGGAACGGTACTCGCAGGACCGCCGGCAGAGTGAAAACCCTTGATTTTTACAGAATTTTCACTAGCCATTCCCGCGGGCTTGTGTTATAATAAGGAACCGAACGTCAGACCGGCTCCCGCGCGGGCCGGCCGAAGAAAAAGAAACCAGATTACGGAGGTTATTCATTATGCATGGAAATGTTATCGTAGGACAGTCCGGCGGCCCGACAGCCGTTATTAATTCCAGCCTTGCAGGCGTATTCAGGACTGCCATCGACCGCGGCGCGAAGAAAGTATACGGTATGCGCAACGGCATCCAGGGTCTGCTGGACGAAAAATATGTGGACCTGTCCGATTATATCAAAAACGAACTGGACATCGAGATCTTAAAACGCACCCCGTCCGCGTTCCTGGGCACCTGCCGCTACAAACTGCCGGCGATCCACGAGGACCAGACGATCTACAAACAGATCTTCGAGATCTTAAACAAGCTGGAGATCGAGTGCTTCATCTACATCGGCGGCAACGATTCCATGGACACCATCAAGAAGCTGTCCGATTACGCGATGTTGACCGGGGCTCCCCAGAAATTCGTCGGCGTGCCGAAGACCATTGACAACGACCTGGCTCTGACCGACCATACGCCCGGCTACGGCAGCGCAGCCAAATACATCGCTACCTCCACCAAAGAGATCATCCGCGACGGCAACGGCTTCTCTTATAAAAAGGAGCAGGTCACGATCATCGAGATCATGGGCCGCAACGCAGGCTGGCTGACCGGCGCGGCCGCCCTGGCCAGAGGCGAGGACTGCGAGGGCGTAGACCTGATCTATCTGCCGGAGGTTCCGTTCGACACCGAGCGTTTCCTGGAGAAAGTGAAATCCCTGCTGGAGAAAAAATCCACCGTATTCGTGGCGATCTCCGAGGGCATCAAACTGGCTGACGGCACCTATGTCAGCGAAGCCGGCGGCGGCTCCGATTATGTAGACGCATTCGGCCACAAGCAGCTGACCGGTTCCGCCACATACCTGGCCAATCTGGTCGCTCATACCATCGGCTGCAAGACCCGCGCCGTTGAGTTCAGCACCCTGCAGAGAAGCGCCTCCCATCTGGCTTCCCGCACGGACATCAACGAGGCGTTCATGGTCGGCGGCGCCGCAGTGAAAGCGGCTGACGAGGGCGATACCGGCATGATGGTCGTGATCGACCGCGTTTCCAACGATCCGTACCAGTCCGCGACCGGCGTGTACGACGTACACAGGATCGCCAACGATGAAAAGCTGGTTCCGAGAAGCTGGATCAACGAGGAGGGCACCTACGTGACCGAGGAATTTATCGACTACGTGCGGCCCCTGATCCAGGGCGACTACCCCAGCGTCATGGTGAACGGTCTTCCGCGGCATCTGTATCTGAAAGAAGAATGAGAAAGGCGTTTTCCTGACGGGAAATCTCGCCTGCAAATAAGGAGTTCCTGCCAATAACAGGGAAAGACACGGTTTGCGCGGCTGGTATGCGGAGGCCGTGTTCTTTTGTTATATGAATTGTATCGTTGGTTCTTTTCGGGAAAAAGTATGTTTGTATTTTCTGTTTGTGTTTTCCATCATCTACATGTATAAATGGTCATTTACGGGGGAAATATCATGCTACATCGAAGCTGGCCGATATACGGAGGTTTAGTTTATTTAAGGATACCACACCGACAACCCACGCTTACAAACAACATATCAGGAGCTATAGCCATAACTCTATCGAGTAACGGCTATAGCTCTTTTTTACAGAGAAAAATGCAATAAACCTTGACATAATGCTCATGTACGGTAAAGCAGCACAGCAAACGAAACTGGTATAGAAGCCGCCCAAGCTATTCCGAGCCAGAGAATGTATTCAACAATGACGTTATAAAATGCACCGCCAGGTTCCAAATGCCCAACTGTTGGTTGGAAATGCCCAAAAGCGCGTCCGTTGTATTCAACTACTGTTTGTGGTAAAATTAAACCAGAAAGCTGAAAGGACGGTGCTTTGAATGGCAAGTGAACTAAGTAAACGCATTGCCGCTCTGCGAAAAGAGCGTGGACTCACACAAGAACAGTTGGGGAATATGGTAGGCGTATCCTCCCAAGCTGTGGGCAAATGGGAAAAAGGCGGTACGCCGGATGTGGAGTTGCTGCCGGTCCTGTCCCGTCAGCTGGGCGTGACCATCGACGAGCTCTTTGGCATGGAAAGTCGGGAACAGGAGAATGTGGAGGATGCGATTGGCCGGTGGCTTCGGGGATTCCCCTCAAAGGAGCGGATCGATCAGTTCTGCCGGCTGGTTTGGAAGTCTAAGGCCTACTTCGTGCCGGACGAGTACGGCGAGATCAGTCTGCCGGATATGAGCTATCCTGGATCCTGCAAAATTGACATCGGCGACGGCAGCAGCCAGCTCTTTCTGTCACAGATCTTGTCGGAAGGCGGAATGCTTTTTGATATTCACGCGGAGGACCTGTCCTTTGTGACGCTCTGGCCGAGGCCCAAGGGCGGCTGGGCGCGGTGGCTCGCGCCGAAGGATGAATACCGCCGCCTCTTTGCGCTTTTGGCAAAGCCGGGCTGTCTGGAGCTACTGGGGTATCTGTACCTCCAAAATAAAGACTGGTTTTCCGCGGGCGTTGTGCTGAAAGAACTCCATCTGCCGAAAGAAACGGTAGAGCCTTTGCTGGAGGAACTTGTGGAGCGGAATATACTTTCCTCCATGGAGCTTGAGATCGAGAGCGGCAAGGTGACGGCCTATAATCTAACGGAGCCAATCAAGCTGATCCCCTTTCTCTTGCTTGGGAGAACGCTCATGCAGTATGATTCTAACTTTATTCGTTTGGGCGATGCCGCGTCAATCCTGGAACCGGGTGAGATATGGGAAGATGCAAAAAAGAAATCCTAAACAAAACACGCTTGATAGAAAGGAGCAATTAAAATGCGTTATTATTTGAAAAAATTTTGGTTTGCCAATCTTTTGGCCATCCTGCCGGGGCTTATCGTGTGCGCCCTGAGTGTCGGTAACGATCTTTTGATGATGCGGTCCTTTGATTGCATCATCGACCGCAATCTGAGCGGCTTTATCTTTTGGATGTTGATGATGGCAGGCGCTTGGGTCCTCCTTTTGTGGGTCGGCAGTCTGCGGGATTATTTCCAGGCCCGCGCCATCAGGGCCATGAACAATGCGGCCCGGAGAGACATGGCGGCGACATTGCTTCATAAGTCCCATGTGAAGTTCCACGAGACGGACACGGGGGAATACCTCTCATGGTTCACCAACGATGTAAATCAGATGGAGGATCTTGCATGGGCCCCCTTCT
>CANQYH010000159.1 GCA_947628025.1 uncultured Lachnospiraceae bacterium
CGTCGCCGCCAACCTGGGCAGCATGGCCACGCCGGTGGGGAACCCGCAAAATCTGTTCCTGTATTCCGCCTTTGATCTGACCGCCGGAGAATTTTTCGGAACCGTGCTGCCCTATACAGCACTGGCGCTGCCGCTTCTGGCCGTCTGCGTCCTGATCTGTCCCAACGGCGAACTGGCCGTATCGCTCCCGGAAAACGCCCAGCCGGAAGAAAAAACTCCTGTTTTCATCTATCTGGCTCTGTTTGCGGTATGCCTCCTGTCCGTGTTCCGGGTACTGCACTACGGCCTGCTGCTTCTTATCGTATGCACGGCCATCTTCATCGAAGACCGCGCCCTTTTCCGGACCATGGACTATGGGCTGCTGCTGACGTTCGTCTGCTTCTTTATCTTCGCCGGAAACATCGGGGCGATCGGCGCGGTCCACAGTTTTCTCCAGAACCTGCTGGAACGCCAGGCGCTCCTGACCTCTGCGCTGGCCAGCCAGGTTATCAGCAACGTCCCCGCCGCTGTGCTGCTCTCCGGCTTCACAGAGGACTGGCGGTCGCTGCTTCTGGGCACCGACCTGGGAGGACTGGGAACGCCGATCGCCTCCCTGGCAAGCCTGATCTCGTTCCGACTTTATATGAAGACCGGCGGGGCCAGCGCCGGAAAATATCTGGGCTTCTTCACCCTCGTAAATCTGGCGGGACTGGCGCTGTTCCTGTGCGCTGCCATGACGCTCAATTAATATTACCGAAACGAAAACGCCTGCCCCTTTCCGGTTCCCCGGTCGGGGGCAGGCGTCTGTCTGCCGTTCAATCGTTTATTGGACCCACTCGCCGAACTCATTGACCCAGAATCCGTCGGGCGTCATCGTATTCGCCAGCATCACGCCCATCGTTCCATCGTTGGCGCTGCTGAAATAATACCATTTGCCGTTCACCATCTGCCAACCGGTCAACATACGTCCTGCGCCGCCGTTATGGGCTTCCTGCAGGTAATACCATCTGCCGCCCAGATTCAGCCAGCCGATATCCATCAGGCCGGTCTGGCCGAAATGGTACCAGTGCGCGCCGTCGCTCTCGGTCACATATACCCAACTGTCAGACGCTACCGTACCGTCGCTGTACTGCAGGGCCCAACTGCTTTCTTCTTTCTGTACCCAGGCGCCGGTAACGATCTCGATATTTGCCGCTTTGGCTGCCTCTGTCACCGCCTCGGACGCTTCCGTGTCCGCCGCGTCGGCTGCCACGGTCGTTACCATCGTCGTTATCTCGCCAACCGGCACGACCGTCGGATCCGGAGCTGCTTCCGTTTCTGTATTCTGAACCGCTGCTTTCTCTGCAGAATTGCCCGCCGCGCTGCTCGAGCCGCTTCCCCGGCTGCTGCCGGAACCGCCGCCGGAACTGCGTCCGCCGCCAGAGCTGCCGGAACCGGAACTATGGCTGCTGCCCGAGCTGCTGGAACCGGAGCTATGGCTGCTGCCGGAACTGGCAGAACCAGAACTATGGCTGCTGCCCGAGCTGCTTTCCGTCTCATCCGATCCGGAACCGCTGTCCGAACCATTCTCCGTCTCATCCGATCCGGAACCGCTGCCCGAACCATTCTCCTCCGCGCTGCCGGGAACCGGGCTGCTTTCTGCTGCGCTGCCGGTATCGGAACCGCTCTCCTCCGACTCATCGGAACCGCTGCCCGAACCGTTCTCCGTCTCGTCGGAACCGGAACCGTTGCTGGAACCATTCTCCTCTGTACCGCCGGGAACTGGGCTGCTTTCCGCCGCACTGCCGGAATCGGAAGCGCCGCCGGAAGTTTCCTCTTTCTCCTCAGGAACCACAACGATCTTCTCAAACACCGCCGTCAGGGACCTGTCTTCTTCCGCCTCGATCCTGTATTCGGCAGAATGGCTGACGATCGCTCCGCCCTCCGTCCAGTACAGGAAACGGTAACCGTCCGCCGCCTCCGCTTTCAGCGTAACCACCGCGCCCATGCGGTAGACTCCGCCATAGAGCGCCTTGCCGCCCTCCGCCGGGGAAGCGGCCGCGGTCACGTTCACTTCCAGAACCGCATCGGACCATTTCGCGTAAAGCGTAATATTTCCCGTCACGCGGTCCGCGTCGAAGTTCCATTTGCTCGTATAACTCAGATCCGTGTACCAGCCCTCAAATACAGACCGCTCCTTGACCGGCGTCGCCGGTGTCGGGGCCTTGCCGCCGTGATCCACGCTCCTGGTGAAGATCCCCTGGCTGCCGCCCATGCTGTTATAAGTAACCGTATACGAATTGATCTTCCAATGTGCGTACAGGGTCGTATCGCCGGAGAATACATAACTTTCGGAAACCCGGCTGCCGCCCGCCGCCTGCGTGTACCAGCCCTCGAACGTATAGCCGGTTCTCGCAGCCGCCGGAAGAGACTCCGTCAATCGGCCTTTTGTCGTCCTCAGCGCCGCCGCGCCGGAAACAACACCGCCGTTGGCATCGAACGACACCGTGTACTTGATCTGATGGACGTTCACATCGCTGGCCCTGCCGGTGACTTCCACGCCATCCGGCACATCAAACTTCGCGCTGACGGTCAGGTGCTCCAGATCCTCGTCGCCGCCGATCTGCAGGATACCGTCTTCGTCAATTATAGTATTGGGGCTCTTCGCCGCGCCCTCAACTGACCAGGACGTCCCCAGCGCTTCCGTCAGGTCCGCTCCCTTATGGCTGCCGCCCGTCATCTCGACGGTAAACGAAATACGGTCGCCGATGTTCGCGCTCACCGTCTTCGGGCTGACGCCGACCGATCCGACCGTGACCGGAGCGATCTCCAGATATTTATATTCCGCATCCCCTGTCACATCCCAGGTCTTGCCGCCCACGCGCAGAACTGCCGCCGCTTTGTCCGCCGCGCCCTGCGTGCCGCCGAGAACGATATAATCGCCGTCGTACAGGCTGCCGAGATCGATTTCGCCGTCGATCGCGGTCCGCCCGCCGGTCGCCGTCACTTTCGCTCCGTCCGCGATCTCCACCGCGCCGGCAGAACATGCGTACCGGCCGCCGCCGATACCGGCCGCGCCCTCATCGGAGCCGGTCGCCGTCACTACCGTGTCTTTTCCGGAGATCGTAACAGCCCCTACGCTGCCGGACTGGCTGCCGCTGCCGATGCCCGGCGCGCCCGCGCCGCCGGTCGCCGTCACCGTACCGCCGGTGATCGTGATCTCGCCGCTGCCGGAACCGCTTCCGCCGCCGATGCCCGCGCCGCCGGTCCGGAACTGCGCTATCGCAGAATCACGGATCCCGTCGGTCACGCACGTACCGCCAACTGCCGTCACCGTACCGCCGGTGATCGTAACGCTGTTTTCCGCATAATCGACCACATTGCCGATGCCGGGGCCTCCAAACGCTCCGGTCGCTTTCACGACGCCGCCATTGATCTCAACCTGCGCGCCGTTTTTGCTCACATAACCGCCGCCAATGCCCGCGGCTTCAAAATTGCCCTTAGCCGTAGCTTCCACCGTGCCGCTGTTGATAACGATCCGGCCCGCGCCTTTCGTTCCGTTGCTGGGGCCGCCGATCGCCGCGCCCATGGACTCGCTCACAGCCACCAGCCTGCCGCCGTTTTCGCTCTGTCCGTAGATCGTCAGCGTGGCTCCCTCCGGCACGTCGATGCCTCGGCTGGCCGTCAGCGTAGCTCCCCTGCCGAGAACCAGCACCACGTCGCCGCTCACCTGCACCCTCGTGTCCGCCGAGTACGTCACGCTCTTATCCAGATAGTACCAGATTTCTTCGCCATTCTCCCCCCACTGGGAAACGGTTCTGGACACATTCTGCAGATTGCCGACTACCTCATGATGGACTTTTCCGTTCGCGTCCATATAAGAGATCGCGTTGCATTCCTCGCAGATGAACGCGCACGGCGAGCCGGGATCCGCTTCGCGGTATCCGCACTCGCTGTCGTGTCCCCCATAAGCGTGCGAACATGTAAGGACACGCTTTTCACCGACGTTGCTCGGGCTCGCGTCGCCGGGAGTCGCCTCAGGGATCACCGTATAACACGCATCCGTATGCTCATGCGTACACGGCGAAGCCGCAACCGCGGGCCTGTACCCGCACTCTGCCGTATGGACAGGATGATGCTTGCAGATCCCCGTCCCCGAGCGGTTCGCCGCATCCGCCGGCACGGTCATCCCAAACCCCGAAGCCACCAACGCCACCGTCAGTATCATTGACAACAGTTTCTTTCCCTTTCTCCTCATGATCTGTTGCCTCCTTTCCGATTAGCCAATTTCGATTCAGCGCCTTGCAGGAAACAAAATTTTCCTACTATTATTATTATATCCTACCCCCCCGAATGTCAACAAAAATTTTCCGGTTTTACCAAAATATAAGACTGCCGACACGGGAAAAAGACACGGTTATCATATTTTTCGGTATAATATGAAATTCGGTATAATAAAAATCGTATTTGAAGCAATTTTCTCTTTGTTTGCAAGCAGTGCCAATATATATAAGTTGACTATAACTGCTTGTTGGGACAGCGCCCAACCCCTTTGAACAACCCTTGCCAGGCCTGGCCGCATGTTCGGAAACCGAACGCTTGAAAGTTATTTTCTCTCTGCAAGTACCTGATACATCTTCATCAGTTCCGCTACGCACTTGCTTTCGGTCATGGCTTTAACGGAAAAGCCATATGCCTGCATGACTGCCCGATCGTTCTCCTGATGGGCTTTCCGCAGCTCCGGCGGCATGGCAACCTCGTCGTAAAGGTCGGCGAGACTGCTGTCAGGATAGAGAGCACGGGCATCTAGAATGGCCTGTGCGGTCCGCTCGATTTTCGCTTTCTGAGCATCAGTGGGCATGGGCCAAGGGAAGTTGTTATAGACATCATTAACCGTATAGCTGTAATCACTTTTTAAACGGCAACATATTGTTCGCATCCATGCCATATGAACATTAGAAGTCAATACGCCAAAATGATACAAACTTCCATTAGGCATAATACGAACTTTGTCACTGCATAAAACGCCATCATCCATATAACCGATGGGAATATATCTTCTCCGCTCAGATGATACTTGCGGAATAACAATATAAGAACCCCTCGGCAAATTTGTCACATGAAATCTGGTTGGAGTTTCAGCGATCTTCCGCGTTCCCGCACTTGGACTGTTCGAGCGATAACTTCTTACTGCCTCGACTCGCTTCAAACATTCTGGCATTTTTCGTAATTCGTTCGGTGGACAATCTCTCAAATAGAGACAATATCTTGGACAGCGGTTTATAAATTCACGTGCGCCATACCATTTGTGAAAATAGGGTCTTGCTTCTGGTTCCTTTTTAAGAAACTCATTCATTTCCTGTTCATCAAATAAATAAAATCCCCCGTCAATAGGCTTGTTTCCAATTCCTATTTCTGGCACATCACATATCGGCTTATTTCGGCTTTCCACAAAAATATTATCCGCATCCAGCAGATAACCGTTAATATTTTGAACTACCTGCGGGCGGTCAGCAGAATAAATCACCCTTGGCGCATTACTTGGAGCAACACTAAAACCGACAATCACACAATGAACATGCGCCTTGATTTTTGCCTCGCTGTCCCAGCGGAATGTTCGATGGGCAAAATCAATGTGAACATTCATATCAAAAAGCGGCTTCCACAGATTTGCGACAGTCTCTCCCTGTGTGACGGAATTGGTGGATACCAGCGCAGAACGTATGGATGTGTCAAGCATCAGGTCAGCGCATTTCTTATACCAACAGGTCACATAGTCAAGATTGCCGGCGTTTTTCCAACCGGGAAATACAGCGTTCACATCCTCTTTCTGCGTAGCGTTCATCATTCGCGCTCCAACAAATGGCGGATTACCCATGATGTAATTCAGCCTATGTTTGGGCACCACACTTTCCCAATCAAAACGCAGGGCGTTGCCCTCCACGATATACGCATTGGTTTTCAGCGGCAGGAAATCCAGATTCATGAGGATTATATCTTCTGTCTCTTTCAGCATCTGGCTTTCCGCAATCCAAAGAGCGGTCTTTGCTACCGTCACAGCGAAATCGTTTATTTCAATACCATAAAACTGACTGATGGAAACCTGTATCGGGTTGTATTCCAGAGAGCCGAACGCAATCTGGCCACCGGACAAAATCCGAAGAATGTCATTTTCCAAACGCCGCAAACTCAGATATGTCTCCGTCAAAAAATTGCCGCTCCCGCAGGCTGGGTCTAAAAACGTGAACATTCCCAGTTTTCTCTGAAATTCCTCCAGTTTTCTTTGCCGGGTTTTTTGGACAGGGATTGCCTCGATTTTCTCAAACTCTTTCTTCAGCCCGTCAAGGAACAACGGATCGATAACCTTGTGAATGTTCTCGATAGAGGTGTAGTGCATCCCTCCGGAGCGCCGGGTTTCAGGGTTCAGAGTGCTCTCAAATACCGCGCCGAAAATCGTAGGGCTGATTTCCGACCAGTTGAAATCCTCGCTGGCTTTTGTCAACAGCAGTTCACGGATTTCGTCGGTGAACGTGGGAATCTCAATATCCTCATTCTGGAACAGGCCACCATTGACATAGGGAAACGCAGCAAGCTCTGGTTCCATGTATGGGTCACGCTCATCCGGCACGGTGTCCAATACCTGAAACAGTTCCATCAAGGCTTTGCGGATGTGTCGGGTGTCGTATCCGGCAAGGTAGTCATGGAACATACCGTGCTTACCGAAAATCCCAGCGTCCTCCGCATACAGGCAGAACACCAGCCGGACACAGAGAATGTTCAGACTGCGAAGCGTACTCTCGCTGGTCGGGTCCTTATACTGCTTGAGAAAAGCGTCGTACAGCAGACCGACGATTTCACCGGCGGCGATGGAAACCTCCATCTCGCGTTTAAGATGGTCGCTTCCGGTATCAACAAGAAATTGGAGCCGGTAGTATTCTTTCTCCAAGTCGGCAAGCAATATCTTCTCTGGCTCTCCGCCCGGACGCTCCATATCGTAGACATAGAACTCCGCAAAGTTGCAGGTCACCACCCAGCGCGGGTGCTGGGAGAGCGGCAGCTCGGTGATATACCGCTTAGCCTGCTGGAACGGGTTGAGCAGAGTACCGTCCGACTGCTTGATGGGCTTGTTCAAATCCTTGCCCAGCCCTTTTTGCTCAATCAGAACTTTCGTGGCAGGTATCGTCCCATCAATGAAACTGGTGTGGTCTAAATGCACCTGTTCCTCAAAAACAATAAATTCCTCCGGATGCTCCACGCCAAAGACATCCCGCAGGAGGGAAATCCAGAAAAGCTGGCTTTGCCCCTTTTCATAGCCTTTATCCTTCCAGAACGCCGCAAATTTTCTGGCGGCCTG